>DATCCI010000117.1:0-12869 GCA_036511415.1 Acidimicrobiia bacterium | reverse complement strand
CGTCGTGGGCGACGAGCCAATCGTCGCCCGGGCGGATCACCGGCACGATCGGCAGCTCGAACTCGCGCGCGAATTCGAAGTCGCGCTGGTCGTGTGCGGGAACCGCCATGATCGCTCCCGTGCCGTAGCCCATCAGCACGTAGTCGGCGATGAAGATCGGTAGTCGTGCGTTGTTCGCCGGATTCACCGCGAAGGCGCCGACGAAGACGCCCGTCTTCTCGCGGGTCTCGGTCTGTCGTTCGAGATCGGTCTTCGCGGCCGCGAAGTCGCGGTAGCGACTGACCGCGTCGGGCGGCGGGTCGGTGGCGCCGAAGAGCCCTTTCCACGCGTCGAGCGGATTGCTCGCGAAGTCGTTCGCGAGCTCGTCGTCGGGCCACTGGTTCGCGGTGATGACGTCGACGAGCGGATGCTCGGGCGCGAGCACCATATAGGTCGCGCCGAACAAGGTGTCGGGCCGCGTCGTGAACACCTCGATGTCGAGGTGCTCGTGACCCTCGACCGGGAACCGCACCGTCGCGCCGGTGGATCGGCCGATCCAGTTGCGCTGCATCAGCTTGATCGACTCCGACCAGTCGAGCGAGTCGAGATCGTCCAGGAGGCGGTCGGCGTACGCGGTGATGCGCAGCATCCATTGCTTCAGCGGACGGCGGTACACCGGGAAGCCGCCGCGCTCACTGCGCCCGTCGCCGGTGACCTCCTCGTTGGCGAGCACCGTGCCGAGGCCCGGGCACCAGTTCACGGGCGCGTAGGCCTCGTAGGCGAGCCGGTAGGAATCGACGAGCCGTCGCTGCTCGAGCGGCTCGAGGTCGTCGAACGCGAGGTCGTCGGGCGTCGCGAACCGGCCCGCCCGCAGCTCCTGCACCAGGGTGGCGATCGGCCGGGCGCGCCGGGAATCGGGGTCGTACCACGAGTTGTAGATCTGCAGGAAGATCCACTGGGTCCAGCGGTAGTACTGCACGTCGGTCGTCGCCGGACCGCGCCGCGGATCGTGTCCAAGACCGAGCGCCCGCAGCTGACGTTTGTAGGTGGCGATGTTCTCCTCGGTCGTCGCGCGCGGGTGCGTACCCGTCTGCACCGCGTACTGCTCCGCCGGGAGACCGAACGCGTCGTAGCCCATCGCGTGCAAGACGTTGAAGCCGCTCATCCGCTGGAAGCGCGCGTACACGTCGGTGGCGATGTACCCGAGCGGGTGACCGACGTGCAGCCCGGTACCGCTCGGGTAGGGAAACATGTCGAGCACGAACAGGTGCGGCCGATCGGCGAGGTGGCGCGGATCCTCGCTCAGCAGCCCCGTACGATTCGGCGTGTAGAAGACGTGTTGCTCGTCCCAGCAGTCCTGCCACTTGCGCTCGATCTGGTTGGCGAGCGCGGCGCTGTAGCGCTGCGGCGGCGCTTCGTCGACCATATCGGCCGAGGCTACCGGCCAAGGGCGCCGGACCCGGCTGGTATCGTGGTCGACCCACGGGGGCGTAGCTCAGTTGGTAGAGCGCTTGCATGGCATGCAAGAGGTAGTGGGTTCGATCCCCATCGCCTCCACCAGTGCGGTCTCACTCAAACCCTGACCTATTGAATGCGTTGCCGGGAGCGCGCGTCGCCGGCCGGCTCGTCTAGCGTTTCGTCCCCGGCCGGCGGGCGGCTGAGGACGTGTTCAGAGCCACCGCGGCACGAATGAGCGCCTTCAACGCCTTTTCATCGATCTTGTCGCCCTCATGGAAATCGATGGCGCGCCTGGTGTTGCCTTCGAGGCTGGAATTGAAGAGGCCTGAAGGGTCCTCCAGCGAGGCGCCCTTGGCGAAGGTCAACTTCACGACCTTCTTGTAGGTCTCACCGGTGCAGATGATTCCGGCGTGCGACCACACCGGAACCCCTCTCCACTTCCACTCCTCGACCACTTCGGGGTCGGCCTGCTTGACGAGAAGTCGAGCGCGAGCGAGCGTGTCGCCCCGCCAATCACTCAGCTCCTGGATTCTCGCATCTATCAGGTGAGAAGGAGAGTCTCCCCCTCCTCCTTCCTTCGAACCGCTCTTCTTCTCCATGGTTGTTGTCGCTTTCTTCATGGTTCACCGCACGGTGCCGCCCCAAGGAACGGCGGGCCAGGTTCCTCTCATACCACAGTCGTTGCGACGTTACGACGAAGCGTGAGCGTCGCCTCGTGATTCGACGACTCGTCGACTCAACCCGGTGCCACCGAAAGCCCGTAGTCGAGCGAGGAATACCAGTCGCCGCGGCCGTTCGGGCTCAGGTCGAGGAGGTTCCACGTCGCGCACATCAGGTCGATGCCGCGTTCGCCGATGTCGGCCGACAACCTCGGCCGGCCCGTGTAGGTGTGGCGCACGCTGCCGTCGGCGTCTCGCACGAACACCGACATGGTCGAGTCCTGCGTGCCGTCCGCTTCCTCGCTGCGCAGGTCGTACTTGAACGTGTTGGCGCCACAGCTCAGGAGCCGGATTCGGGTCCACTCGCGGGTGCGGGCGTGCGCGCGCAGCTGCACCGGATCGGCCGCGGCCACGACCGCGAAGTCGACGTTTCGCGCCACGTGCGGGGCCACGCCGTTCAGGCCGTCGATCCACTGCGTGCACATCGGGCACGGTGCGGTCTGCGCCTTCCCGTACATCAAGTGGTAGACGACGAGCGGCCGTCCGGGTCCGCTGAACAGCTCGCTCAGGCGCACGGTCGCCACCGGCGCATCGCCGTCGGCGAGCGACCGGGGGCCTTCGAGGAACTCGTAGTCGTCGACGACGGGACCCGGCGGAAGAGCACGGCGCATCTCCGCCACGCGCTCGCGCTGTTGCATCAAGTCGATCTCGGCGAGCCGTAGCTTCTCCCGAGCGTCGAGATAGCTCGGAGATTCTCCCTGCAGACGCGTGTAGTCCATTGCTCCACCTATTCGTCGGCTGTTCCGGGTCGTCGGCTACTTCGGGTCGAAGGGCTTGCCCGCGCCGGTCGAGCAGAGCAGGCGCAGACTCTCGAGGTAGTACCCCCAGTTGAAGTTGTACACGCCGTACGCGTCGTCACTCAGCTCGACCGCGTAGTCCTGCCAGAACCGCAGCCGCGTGCGACCGTCGCCGAGGGACGCGAGCTGGAAGCGGAACGTGTTGTCGTTCCAGGGATCGTGCCCGCCGACGCAACGCCATTCGAGACCGACACCGGGATCGACCGCGGCGATCTCCATCACCGGGTTGAAGTCGTCGGCGAACGTGAACTCGATGCGCGCCCCGACCGTCGCCGCGGGCGCCCGTACTTGCGTACTCCACCAGCCCGCGAGCCCCCGCTCGTCGGTGATCGCGGACCAGATCTTCGAGGCCGCCGCGTCGAAGTCGATCACGTGATGGATGACCTTCATGCCTCTCCTTTCACATCGCCGCTCCGCTCAGGAGCAGAGCCAGATCGTCGAACTTCTCGACCCACCCGCGGTCGAAGCGCGGGCGCGGGTCGGACGGCAGATCCTCGTGCTCGAGGCGGAGCAGCGTTTCGTCGCCGTCGGCGCGCAATGTGATCGTCACCGTGGTGCGGACGTCGTCGATCATCCAGAGCCACTGGATCCGATGCGGCGGGTCGATGTCGAGCACCTCCGCTTCGACCAACCCGCGAGGCGGACCGCCGTCGAGATGGAAGCGATGGCCGACGCGAGGCTCGAAGTCGTTCGGCATCAACCATTGCGCGAGCGCGGCCCGATCGACGATGGCCGACCACACGCGTTGGATCGGATGTGCGAAACGCACCTCGTGGACGACACGTCCGTCGTCGTCGATCATGTCGGCGCGTCCAGGTGTTCGCCCAGCCTCTGCAGCGACTTTGCCCAGAAGCCGTCGAGGCGTTCGAGCCAGCGGTCGACCTCCGACAACCGATCACGCCGGAGCGAGTAGTAACGCTCGCGGCCCTCGCGGCGCTCGGCGACGACGCCGACCGCGAGCATCAGGCGCAGGTGTTGCGACACTGCGGAGCGACTGACGGGGAGCCGACGCGCGAGATCGCCGGCGCGGCCCTCTTCGTGCGCGAGCCGTTGCAGCAGCTGGCGCCGCACCGGGTGCGCGAGCACTCCGAACGCGTCTTCGACGACCGGAGCTCCCGCGCGACCCACGCCCGCCACAATACGTAAGAATAATCTAACGTGTCAAGCGCCGCCGGCTGTCGGGCGCGACGGAGACGGACCTCGCGAGCGCGCGTCTACAGCGCCGCGGCACCGCTCCAGACGATGCGCGGCGCGTCGGACCACAGGCGTTCCAGGCCGTAGAACTCGCGCGTCTCGGCGAGGAACACGTGCACGACGACATCGCCGTAGTCGAGGAGCACCCACGACATGTCGTCGATACCCTCGATCGAGCGCGGCTTCACCCCGGCATGATCGAGAAGTTGCTTCTTGACCTCTTCGACGATCGTCCGCACCAGCCGCGTGTTCGACGCATGCGCGATCACGAACGCGTCGACGATTCCCATGATCTCGCCGACGTCGAGAACGACGATGTCCTCGCCCTTCTTGTCGTCGGCGGCACGCGCCGCCATCCGCGCTCGCTCGGTGCTCGTCGTTCGCTCCACTCCGGTCACGGAGTCCCCTGCGTGTTGACGAATGGAACCGACGTCGAGGTGGAGGCGGGCGGGCGGGCGGGCGAGCTCTCCCATGCGCGATGGGTCCCGAAGTGCGCCGCGAGGAGCCCGGAGGCCCCGGCCAGCACGGCGACCGCCACCAGACCCTTGCGCTCGCGCCGCCGACGATGCTTGGAGCTCGTCGCGCGCGTCGGGGTCATCACCCTCCAGTGTAGAGACCGCGTGCGCGCAGCACCCGCGCCGCCGGCGGTGGTACGAGAAAGTCGATGGATTCGCCCGCGGCGATGCGGCGCCGTAATTCGCTCGACGAGACGTCCAGACGCGGCATGTGAACCGAGGCGCGGCGCCAGCCGGGCGGTGCGCTAGGCAGGGCGACCGGGGGCGCCACATCTTCACGGTCGACGATCGCGAGCGTCACCGCCGCTCGCAGGGCGTCGGCCCGATACCAGGTCTCGACCGACGCGGCAACGTCGCGGCCGACGATCAAGAACAGATCGCGGGACGGCGCCTCGGCTCGCAGCGCCTCGACCGTGTCGATGGTGTACGTCGGTCCCGCGCGATCGATCTCGAGCCGGGAGACCTCGATCCCGTCGACCCCGTCGATCGCGGCGGCCACCATCTCGTACCGGGCCTCGGCGGGCGCGCACACCTGCCCGCGCTTCTGCCACGGATCACCCGCCACCACGACCAGCACGCGGGTGAGCTCGAGCTCGTCGCGAGCCGCCGATGCCGCCGCGAGATGCGCGACGTGGACGGGGTCGAAGGTGCCGCCGAAGATGCCGAGGCGCTCCACTCGGCGAGTGTACGAGAAGGGCTTGTGAACACCGTGTTGCAGGTGGTCCACCGCCCCGACAGGGCGTCGTAACCTTCCTCCGTGCCCAGTCTCGTCGTGCGCGTCTGGCTTCCGGATCGCCCCGGTGCGCTCGGTCTGGTCGCGTCCCGCATCGGCGCAATCGGCGGAGACATCGTCGGCATCGACGTGCTCGAACGGAGCGAGCATGTCGCCGTCGACGAGTTCGCGGTCATGCTCCCCGACCGCGACCTCGTGACGCTGCTCGTGCGCGAGATCGAGGAGGTCGACGGCGCGTCGGTCGAGGAGTGGCGCGAGGTTGCCACGTTTCCCGACCCTCGGCTCGACGCACTGGAGTCGGTCGAGCACCTCTCCGGTGCGTGCACGCGCGCCGAGCTCGCGCAACGCCTCGTCGACAGCGTGCGCGAGGAGTTCTCGGCCGACTGGGCCGTCGTGTTGCGGGGCAACACCGCGCTCGTTGCGGCTGGTACCGACGTTCCCGACCCGTCGGTACTCGAGGCGTTCGCGGCGGGCGCCGCGGCATCACCGACCGTCGCCGCCGGTGACTCCGGACCGGACGATCTCGCGGTCGCGCCCTTTCCGGCGGGAGACGTGGTGCTCTTGGTCGGGCGCGACGGACATCCGTTCCGCCGGCGGGAACGTCGCCAGCTGCTCGTGCTCGCGCGCATCGCCGAGCGCGTCGGAACGATCCTGTCCGGCTAGCCCCGCCCCCATGAGCCCCGCCTGATGGGCGCCGGTCCGTCAGCGCTCGCGCGCATTCTCGTCGAGCTCGTGGTCGAGCCGCTGGTAGTGCTCGAACCGGGCCGCGTCGAGCTCGCCCCGCTCGATCGCGGCGCGCACCGCGCAGTCGGGTTCGGGGCCGTGTGAACAGTTCTTGAACCGGCAGCGGGCGACGAGGCCCTCGATGTCGGAGAACACGCGACTCAGCCCCTCGTCGGCGTCCCACATCGCGACCGAGCGCAGACCCGGCGTGTCGACGAGCCACCCGCCGCCGGGAAGCGCGACGAGCTCACGCGCGGTCGTGGTGTGGCGGCCGCGCTGGTCGTTCTCGCGCACGGCTCCGATCGCCTGCACCGAGTCACCGACGAGCCCGTTCACGAGCCTCGACTTGCCTACGCCCGACGCGCCGATGAGCGCGACCGTCCGATCGGCGTGGGCGAGCGAACGCAAACGGTCGAGTCCGGCCCCCGTTACCGCGCTCGTCACCACGACTTCGACACCGGCCGCGGCCGCGCGCGCGGCCTCGACGGCGCGCTCGACGTCGGCCGGATCGACCAGGTCGGCTTTCGACAGGACCACGACCGGTACCGCGCCACTCTCGAACGCGAGGACGAGCTCGCGTTCGAGACGCCTGATGTTCGGCCCGTTGCTCAGCGACTGCACGACGAACACGAGGTCGACGTTCGCCGCGACGACCTGCGGCCTCCGCGACCGGCCCTCGCCCGCGTCGCCGCGGACGAACGCCGAACGGCGGGGCAACGCCGCGACGACTTTGCCGCGCTCCACGAGAAGCCAGTCGCCCGTCGCCACGGAATGCCCGGCGAGCTGAGCGCGCACGGTTCCGCTCGCGGTCATCACGGTTGCCCAGCCCCGATCGACGCGCGCGACGCGGCCGGGGCTCGCGCCGTGATGCGCGAGGTCGGCCGCGGCGGCCGCGGCCAACGCCCGATCCCAGCCGAGACGAGCCAGCGCGGCTCCTTCGACCACCAGATCCTCGGAGACGGGGTCTTCGGATGCGGGCACCGATCCAGCGTACGCGCGCCACACGTTCGACATCGTCGAGAAGCTCGCGGTCGTGTTCCGCCGACGTGGACGTTGTTACGAAACCCGAAGATGCCGGCCGGATCAGGCCTCGACGACGTCGGCGACGAACTTCTGGAGCTGGCGCAGGTTGCGCACCTCGTACACACCGTCGCAGTACGGCGCGTATTCCGAGACGATCGAGTCGCCCGTGTCCCAGTAGCCGCGCGGCTCGGGATCGAGCCAGAACACCTTGCGGGCTCGTTTGCGCATCTCCGCGACGGTCCACGCCTGCGATGCGTGGTAGTTGTTCCTTGCGTCGCCGAGCAAGATGATCGACGACTTCTTCGTCACCTCCCGGATGTGACGCTCGTGCCACACCTCGAACGCGTGGCCGTAGTCGCTGTGCCCGTCGACCCACACGACGTCGGCTTCGGTGTTGACACGGTGAATCGCCTCGGTCAACTCCTGCGACTCGTCGAAGAACCGGGTCACCTCGTCGACGCCGTCGATGAAGACCCAGGATCGGACCTTGGAGAATTCGCTCTGCATCGCGTAGACGAACTGCAGGGTGAAGCGCGCGAACGACGCGACCGAACCCGAGATGTCGGCCACGACCATGATCTCGGGCTTCGACGGCCGCGGGCGCTTGAACTTGGGCTCGACCGGCACCCCGCCGTACGACATCGAGTGCCGCACCGTCTGACGGAAGTCGAGATGGCCGCGGCGTCGATGCCGGCGACGTTGGGCAAGCCGAGCTGCAAGGGCACGGGTCAAAGGGTAAATGGCACGCTGAAGCAGCTGCATCTCGTCGCGCGACGCGTGCATGAAGTCGACGTCTTCCGGAAGGGGCTTGCGCAACGTCCGGGCCATCGCCTCGACGCCGCGGTCGGCGACGAGCCGGCGGCGGATCTCGGCCTCGATCATCTCCTTCAGTACCTTGAGCCGGCCTTCGAAGTCTTCGCGCGCGAGCCGCTCGTCGAACGCACCAACACCGATCTGTTGTTCGTCCTGCGCGCGGGCCATCATCTTCGTCACGAGGCCGTCGGCGTCGAGTTGCCGGAGAGTTCGGTAGAGGTAGTACGCGCCGCCGACGGGCCGGCCCGGCTCCATCCCGGCGAAGCGCGCCACCGCCGCACCGGCGAGCATGCGCATCTCGTTCTGATCCATGCGCATCAGCGCATCGAGGAGCATCTGGGCGAGCTCTTCGTTCGACACCTGACCCATCGCGCCGCCCTGATCCATGGCGGCGCGCAGCTCGTCGAAGTTTGCCAGGGCGTCGGCGTCGAGGTCGGACTCACCCTCGGCGTTCACGCCGGGCGAGAACATCGAGAAATACACCTCGAACACCGTGTCGAACACTCGGTAGTGGCCCGCGTTCTTGACGAGCGTCGCGCCCAACGCAGCCTTGAACGCGGCGCGTTCGTCGAGCGGCACGAACTCGATGGCGCGCATCGCGTCGAGGTTTTCGGTCATGGAGACGGGTAGTCCCGCGATCCGAAGCTCGTGCACGAAACCCTGCAACACATCGAGCATGTGCGGCTCAGCCGGCAGGATCGTCACGTCAGCGCTCCCGCGCGACATCGCGTAGTCGAGCTTGCTCCATTGCACCAGCTACTTCTTGATGACCGCAGGAGCGTCGACGCCGAGCTCCTTGCGGGCCTTGGTGATGTCGCTCTGGTACTTCAACAGCACGTTCAACGTGTCGCCGAGCACTTCGGGCGTGATCTCGTTGCGACCAAGGAAGGCCAATGTCCGGGCCCAGTCGATCGTCTCGGAGATCGACGGCGACTTCTTCAAGTCGAGGTTGCGGATCGAGTTCACGACCTTCGCGATCTGGCCCGCGAGCCCGGCATCGACCTCGGGCACGCGTACCCGCACGATCTCCTTCTCGCGCTCGATATCGGGATAGTCGATGTGCAGGAACAGGCAGCGACGCTTCAACGCCTCGGACAATTCGCGGGTGTTGTTCGAGGTGAGGAATACGAGCGGCACCTGCTTGCCGACGATCGTCCCGAGCTCGGGTATCGAGACCTGGAAGTCGGAGAGCACCTCGAGCAACAGCGCCTCGGTCTCGATCTCGACGCGGTCGACCTCGTCGATGAGCAGGACGACGGGCTCGTCGGCCCGGATCGCCTCGAGCAGCGGGCGGGTCAGCAGGAACGCCTCGGAGAAGATGTCGGACTCGACGGTCTCCCAATCGCGTTCGTGCTCGCGGTCGGCCTGGATACGCAGCAACTGCTTCTTGTAGTTCCACTCGTAGATGGCCTTCGACTCGTCGAGACCTTCGTAACACTGCAGCCGGATCAGGCGCGCGCCGAGCGTCGCCGCGACCGCCTTGGCGAGCTCCGTCTTGCCGACGCCCGCCGGGCCTTCGACGAGTACCGGCTTCCCGAGCCGATCGGCGAGGAACACGACGCCGGCGATGTTGGTGTCGTACAGGTAGTCGACCTCGCGCAAACGCGCGGCTGCCGCGTCGATGGATGCGAACCGTTCGGCCATTACCCTCGTACCTGCCCTTCACCCCAGATGACGTACTTGTAGGTGGTCAGCTCCCGCAAACCCATCGGGCCGCGAGCGTGCAGCTTCTGTGTCGAGATCCCGATCTCGGCTCCGAAGCCGAACTCTTCGCCGTCGGTGAAGCGCGTGCTCGCATTGACGACGACCGCCGCCGCGTCGACCTCACGCGTGAAGCGGCGCGCGGCATCGAGATCGCGCGCCAAGATCGCCTCGGTGTGCCCGGTGCCGTATTGGTTGACGTGCGCGATGGCCGCGTCGAGATCGGGGACGACGGCGACCGACAGTTTCAGGTCGGAATACTCGCGCCCGTAGTCGTCGTCGGTCGCGGCTCCGATATGCGGCGAGCGGCGCGCCGCCTCCACGTCGCCGACCAGCTCGACGTCCTGCGCGTGAAGAACGTCGGCGACGCGGGGCACGAACGCGTCGGCAACCGCGGCATGGACGACGAGCGATTCCGCGGCGTTGCACACGCTCGATCGCTGGGTCTTCGCGTTCACGACGATCCTCAACGCGTCGTCGAGATCGGCCGACGCGTCGACGTAGACGTGACAGTTGCCGTCGCCGTCGATGATCACCGGCACCTTGGCGTTGTCGCGGACGCTCTGAATAAGGGACGGCCCGCCACGCGGGATCAGGCAGTCGACGAAGTCGGTGAGTTGCATCACTTCGGTCGCGGTTTCGTACGCCGTGTCCTCGACGAGGACGACGGCGTCCTCGGGCAGCCCGTTCTTGACCAGCGCGTCACGGAGCACCTGGGTGACGGCCATGTTCGAGCGCAGTGCCGACGACGACCCACGCAGCAGGGCCGAGTTGCCCGCCTTGACACACAACCCGGCCGCGTCGCTCGTGACGTTCGGGCGGTTCTCGTAGATGATCGCCACGACCCCAAGCGGCACTCGCGTCTTCACGATCTCGAGGCCGTTCGGCCGGCGCCAGCCGTCGAGCACCTCGCCGACCGGGTCGGGGAGGGCCGCGATGGTGCGCAGTCCGTTCGCCATCGACTCCAGCCGGGTGTCGGTCAGCCGCAGGCGGTCGAGCGGTCCCGCCGCCATCCCCGCGGCCCGGGCTGCCTCGTGGTCGCCGTCGTTCGCGGCCCGGATCTCGGCCGACCGCTCGACGAGCAGGTCGGCAGCCGTCGACAGCGCCCCGTTCTTGGCCGGCGTCGGCGCGCCGGCGAGCACCCGGCTCGCGGCCTTCGCGCGGCGGCCGAGCGTGGCGACGGGAGTCATCCTGCCAGGCTAGCCCTTGACCAATCGGTCAAGTCTTGGCGTTTCCCCTTCCGCGATGCGGCAAGACGTCCCCGACCGAGGGGCGCATGGTCCCTAGCGCGGCGAGCGTCGCGGGGACACACTCGACCCGAGGCGGCATGGCGGCGCGGCGGCCGAAAGGACGGGGAGCGTGATGACACCGAACCCGGCGAGGCCGACCCTTCTAGACCTGCGCCGGGAGGCGCGCGCCGTCGTGCACGACCTGCCGGCCCTGTTGACCGCGCCGCTCTACCGGAGCTGGCACCTCCACTGGGGCGCGACGCCGGCCGAGATCGCCGCGTCCCTTCCGGGTGATGAGCTGCTCGCGCACGCGCAGTACCGGTCGACGCGGGGAATCACGATCGACGCGCCGCCCGAGGCGGTCTGGCCGTGGCTCGTGCAGGTCGGCTGCGGACGCGGCGGCTTCTACAGCAACGACCTGCTCGACAACCTCGGTCGCCCGAGCGCCGAGACGATCGTGCCGAGCCTGCAAGAGCTCGAGATCGGGCAATGGGTCCCGATGTCGCCGTCGGCGCCGTCCGACCGCACCGCCTTCAAGGTCGCGGCCTTCGACGTGAACGAATCGTTGCTCTGGGCCAAGTCCGACAGCACGTGGGCGTGGCAACTGACGCGCACCGCCGGCGGGACCCGCCTCGTCACGAGAATCCACGCCGCCTACGACTGGCAGCATCCGCTGTCGGCGTTCCTCGGCGTCGTGCTCATGGAGTTCGGCGACTTCGCCATGCTGCGAAGGATGCTGCGCGGCATCAAGGTACGGGCCGAGTCCCTCGCCGTCGACCAGCTCCGGTGAACGCCATGCGAACCTCTGCCGCCTCCCGCGCGATCGAGCTTCGCCATCGCACCGCCGTCGCCGCGTTCGCGGCGCTGGTTGCCGCCTCGGCCTATGCCGGCGCGGTGGGGTTGGCGACGGGAACGCTCGACCTTGGTCACATGCTGAACCAACGACTGCCGCTGCATTCTCCGGTGCTCGGCGGGCTCGCCCTCGCCGCGATCGTCGGTGTGCCGACGAGCGTGGTCGCGATCATGGTCGGGCGCCGCGATCGGCGCGCGGGCCGAGCGGCCGTCGTCGCCGGTGAGCTGCTGATCGCCTGGATCCTCGTCGAGATCGCGTTCATCCGCGAGATCAGCTTCTTGCAGCCGTTCTACGCCGGTGTCGGCATCGTGTTCATCGCGGTCGGCCGTCGTTCACTGCACCGGCAGTCGACCTGAGCAGCCGCGCGTCGGCACACAGCCACGCGGGTCAGGGCAGGACGACCAGGTCGTCGCGGTGTACGACCTCGTTGGGCGAACCGTTCGGCAGGTCGGCCGTGCGCTTGCCGGCGACGGCCCGGAGCTGCGCCGCACCGTAACTGCAGAGGCCCTTGGCGAACACGCGACCGTCGTCGCCGACGATCTCGACGGGCGAGTCGACATCGAACGCGCCGTCGACCTCGCGCACTCCGGCCGCGAGCAACGACTTGCCGCCGTCCACGAGCGCGCGGCGGGCACCCGCGTCGACGGTGACGCGGCCCTCGGAACCCTGCGCGAACGCGATCCAAAGCTTGCGCGACGACAGTCGGGTCGCTCGCGGCGCGAACGAGGTGCCAACCGCGCGGCCCGCAAGGGCGTCCGCGATCACGTTCGGAACCGAGGCCGACGCGATCACGGCCCGGACACCTGACCACGCCGCGATCTTCGCCGCCGCGAGCTTGCTCGCCATCCCCCCCGTGCCCCGTTCGGTACCCGCGCCGCCCGCGGCCCGCTCGAGCGCCTCGTCGACTTCGACGATCTCCTCGATCAACGATGCGCCGGCATCGCGGCGCGGATCGGCCGTGAACACACCACCCGTGTCGGTGAGCAGCAGCAGCGTGTCGGCGCGTACGAGATGGGCGACGAGCGCCGCGAGCCGATCGTTGTCGCCGTAGCGGATCTCGTCGTCGGCGATGGTGTCGTTCTCGTTGACGACGGGCAGGACGCGCAGCTCGAGCAGACGCTGGAGCGTCTCG
>DATCCI010000116.1:0-13894 GCA_036511415.1 Acidimicrobiia bacterium | reverse complement strand
AACCGATCACTCGACCCGCCTGCATACGACGACGAGCTCGTGAAGCTCGCGGGTGTCGACCCCACGCGCCTGCCGCCCCTCGTCCCGATCGACAGCTCGGTCGCCATGTTGTTGCCCGACGCCGCGCGCAAGCTCGGCCTTCCCCGATCGGCGACGGTATATGCCGGCACGAACGACACCGCGACCGCCGCGGTCGCGACCGGCGCGTTCGCTCCCGGACGCGCCGGTATCTCGATCGGCACCACGAGCGTTCTGGTCGACGAGGTCGACGCGTTCCGAGCCGACCTCGAGCACCAGATCTTCTCGATGCCCGCCCCCTACCGCGACCGCTACGTCGTGTGCGCCGAGAACGGGCTGGGGGGCAAGGTGCTCGAGCACGTGCTGCGCAACCTGGTCTACGCGGTCGACGAGCTGGGCGATCACCACGCAGCCGACCCGTTCGCCGCGCTCGACGGTGCACTGCGCGCCACCCGGGCCGGTGCGGGCGGCGCCATGTTCCTCCCGTGGCTCGGCGGTGCGACCGCGCCCCAGGGCGACGCCACCATGCGCGGCGGTTTCGTGAACATGTCGCTCGAGACGACCCGGCGCGATCTCGTGCGGGCCGTCGTCGAAGGGGTCGCACACAACCTGCGCTGGCTGCTTCGGCCCGTCGAGGAGTTCACCGGGCATTCGATCGACGAGATCGCGCTCGTGGGAGGCGCGGCCCGTTCGGTCGCCTGGTGCCAGATCCTGGCCGACGTGCTGGACCGGCCTGTGATCGCGCTCGCCGCACCCGACGTCGCGATCGCCCGCGCCACCGCGGCCCTTGCGCTGCAGCGATCGGGCGCATGGTCACGCGCCGATCTCGACCGCGAGCCGACGTCGGCGGCGCGCCACTTCGAACCCGACCCGGACCATCGCAGCCTCTTCGCCGATCGACACGAACAGTTCGAGGCTGCCTACGCTGCACTCCTTCCGATCAGTGAGGCACTTTCATGAGCTCGTCGTACCCGTACGCGACCACCCACGACGTGCTGCGAGGCATGCCGTCCGAAGGACGTTCGCGCGACGCGATCATCGCCGAGCTCGAGCAGCTCGCCCACGACGAGGACAAGACGTGGGAGACCGGCAAGTGCTCGGGCACGATGTACTGCGGTGACCACACGCACTACGAATTCCTCGGGCGTGCGTTCGAGCTCTTCGCGCACATGAACGCTCTCCAGCGAGACATGTGTCCGAGCATGACGAAGTTCGAGGGCGAGATCATCGCCATGACGCTCGACATGCTCCACGCCGACGCCATCACCGACGGCGAGCCGGTGGGACTCGTCACGTCGGGCGGCAGCGGGAGCATCCTGCACGCGGTTCTCGCCTATCGCGAGTGGTCACACATCGAGCGCTCCATCGATCGGCCGAACTTCGTCAAGCCCGAGACCGCGCACCCGGCGTTCGACAAGGCCTGCCACCTGCTCGGGGTCGAGTGCCGGCGGGCGCCGGTGGATCCCGACACCATGACTGCCGATGTCGACGCGATCGCGAAGTTGGTCGACGAGAACACGATCGCGATCGTCGGCTCCGCGTGCAACTACGGCTACGGCACGATCGACCCGATCGCGGCACTGTCGGACCTCGCGCTCGAACGCGGTGTCGGGCTGCACGTCGACGGCTGCCTCGGCGGGTTCATCCTGCCGTGGGGCCAGGAGCTGGGATACCCGAACATCCCGGTATTCGACTTCCGCATTCAGGGCGTCACGAGTATCTCGGCCGATACGCACAAATACGGCTACGGCCTGAAAGGCGCGTCGGTCCTCGCGTTCCGTGACAAGCCGCTGCGCAACAGCCAATACTTCTTCATGACCGACTGGACCGGCGGCAAGTACGCGTCGCCGGGCATCGAAGGTTCACGTTCGGGCGGGATCCTCGCGTCCACGTGGGCGTCGCTCGTCAGCATGGGCCGCGACGGCTACACGCGCTACGCGCGCGCGATCTTCGAGACGGCATTCAAGATGCAGGATGCCGTGCGATCGCATCCGGAGCTCCGGATCCTCGGCGCGCCGACGTTCTGCTTCAGCTTCACGAGTGACGAGTTCGACATCTACCACGTCAACGACTTCATGCGTACGAAGGGTTGGCGCTTCAACGGCCAGCAGTATCCGAACGCCATCCACATGGCAGTGACCCGACCGCAGACCCAAGATGGGCTCGCCGACGCGTTCGCGGCCGACCTCGCCGACGCCGTGCAATATGCGCACGACCACCGCGACGAGGCACCCATGAGCGCGGCGATCTACGGCGGCGTCGAGGGCGGCATGACCTCCGAGGCCGACGAATTCATCCGCTCGGTGATGGAAGACATGCTCGACAAACACCAGGGCCTGCCGAGGCCGTAGCGCGTTGCCCACGTACATCGCGCTCCTGCGCGGCATCAACGTCGGCGGGCGGGGCAAGGTGCCGATGCGCGACCTGGTCGCGTTGTTCGACGGGCTCGGTCACACGAACGTCCGGACCTACATCCAGAGTGGCAACGTCGTGTTCACCGCCAAGGCCGCGGCGCCCGGTCGCGTGAGGTCGGCGCTCGAACACGGCATCGAAGCCGAATTCGGATTCGAGGTCGCGGTCATCCTGCGCACGCCGGCCGAGCTCGCCGAGGTTCGGCGGCGCAATCCGTTCGGCGACGAGGCGTACGTGACGTTTCTCGACGGCATCCCCGATCGCAAGCGGCTCGCGGCGATCGACTCCGCGCCGTACTCGCCCGACGAATTCGTCGTGCAGGGTCGCGAGGTGTTCGTGCGATGCCCGAGCGGCTACGGACGCACGAAGATCAACAACGCGTTCTTCGAGCGCAAGCTCGCGGCCAAGGCGACCACCCGCAACTGGAAAACCGTCACGACCTTGCACGAATGGGCGACGGGCTGACCCGCGGTCGACCGTAGGTCGGGCGGTCCGATCAGGCGCGGGCGCGCAGCGTCTCGACCCCCGTACCCTCGCACTCTGCGAGCGCCCCGGATCGGCCGACCATCGCCAGGATCAACGACATGCACGGTCCCTTCACCTCGGGACCCTCACCCGTGGCCCATTCGACGTCGGTTGCCTGCAGCTTCAGTCCGGCGACGCGTCTTCTCGCCCGCAACGGCGCCCGCGTCTTCTTGTAGGCCTCGGCCAACGTCACGAGGTGCTCCGGCGGATGCTCACCACGCGCGCCGAGAGCACGGCGGATGTCCTCGCCGTGCACCATCACCTCGCCGAGCGCGACGTACGCCGGTCCGGGCGGCTTGCGCGTACTCGTGATGATCGCGTCGTAACGGGCTCTGACGTCGGCCGGCGATCCGGCCGAGTAGTTGCGCAGGTCGCCCTCGACGAAATCGTCGAAGTTGAACCCGGTCTTCACGAAGCCGCCGAAGAAGTGGCCGGCGGTGATGTTGCCGGCAGCCGTGAGATGCGCGACGACCTCGCGCACGTTCCACTTGTCGCACCAGGTCGGCGCGGTCCACTGGTCGGGCGTGAGCGTGTCGAGGAATTCGCCGAGCGAGGCGCGCTCGGCGTGCACCATCGGCATGAGGTCGGCCATCGGGAAACTCCCCTTGATCCGGCGACGATCGGTAGTCCGGCAGCCTTCCACGTCGGGGCCTCGCGATCTCGAGGCTCCTCACCCCTCCGGGTCGACCATACTCAAGCACATGCTCAACCAGGCCGCGACGCTCGACCGGGTGGTCCCGGCGCTCGCGCGGGCGGAGCAATGGATCGACGCGGAGCTCCGGCGCGAAGCCGTCACGCGCGGACCGGGTCTCCGGGCCGATTCATCGTTGGACCGGTGAGTTCCGGGTAGTTGAGCGGTCTGATGTTTCGACCGAACAGGAGCCGTGGCCGAGGGCTGAGGTCGTTCGGTACGGTGGATGACCCGCAGGGCGAGCCTTCGGGTCGTCCACCTCGGATTCCGTGGAGCTGAGTGAAGGAGCGGCCGCGCATGACGGGCACGACGAGCCTCGACCCAGCCGCCGCCGAGCTCGGGTTCGAGCAATATCGAGCCGAGTTGACCGGATACTGCTACCGGATGCTCGGGTCGGCGTTCGAAGCCGACGACGCGGTGCAGGAGACGTTGGTGCGCGCCTGGCGCAGCTTCGACCGGTTCGAGGGTCGCTCGGCAGTCCGGTCGTGGCTGTACCGGATCGCGAGCAACGTGTGCTTCGACATGCTGAAGGGTCGCCGGCGGCGGGCGCTGCCGATGGACATCATGGACGTCGGCCACGCGAACGGTCCGGTGGTTGCACCGACGAACGAGATCTTGTGGCTCGGACCGGTGGCCGACCGTTCCGTCCTCCCCGCAACGAGTGACCCGGCCGAGCAAGCGGAGATGCGCGAATCCGTCCGGCTGGCCTTCGTCGTCGCGCTGCAACACCTTCCGGCGCGCCAGCGTGCGGTGCTGATCCTGCGCGAAGTGCTGAAGTGGAAGGCGAACGAGGTCGCCGAACTGCTCGAGACGTCGGTGGTCTCGGTGAACAGTGCGCTCCAGCGGGCGCGGGCCACGCTCGCCGAGCACAACGTCACCGGGCGGAGCGCGCCCAAGCCGGTCGACGCGGCGCACGAAGAACTGCTCGCGCGCTACGTCGATGCGTTCGAACGCTTCGACATCGAATCGCTCGTGTCCTTGCTGCACGAGGACGCCACGATGCAGATGCCCCCGTATCCGCTGTGGATGCAGGGCGCCGGTGAATACCGCACCTGGCTCCTCGGGCCCGGGAGCGGTTGCCGCGGGTCTCGGCTCGCCCGCGTCGCCGCGAACGGCGTCCCGGCCTTCGCTCAGTGGCGGGCGGATCCCGACGGGGGGTTCACCGCCTGGGCGATCCACGTCCTGACCGTGTCAGGGGGATTCATCACCGCGCAGGACTTCTTCGTCGACCCGAACCTGTTCGCGCTCTTCGACCTGCCGATCCACCTCGATACCTGAGTCGGCGACCACCAGCACGTCGGTAAGCCCGGCGAGCGCGATCAGATCGACGAGCACCGGGCACGCGTTGTGCAGCTCGATCGTGACGCCCAGCCGGTGGGCCGTCAGCCGTAGGCGCGCCAGCGCGTCGAGCGCGGGGCCGTCGGGGTCGACGAGCCGACTCACATCGCACGCGATGACGATCGAACGCGGCGGCGCGGGTTCCACGACCGAGCAGACCGCGGCACGGGTGGGAAGTCACCGATGAGTTCTGGGGCTGCTCCAGGTCGTATCAAGAGCCGGGCAATAGGGTGCGGCCGCAATGGACCGTGCCGACCTGGTCGTCGTAGGTGCCGGGATCGTGGGACTCGCGACCGCGCGCGCGGTCGTGCGTGCGCATCCCGCCCAATCTGTCGTCGTCGTGGAGAAGGAGCCCACGGTCGCCGCGCACCAGAGCGGTCGAAACTCGGGTGTGATCCACGCCGGCGTCTACTACCAGCCGGGATCCGAGAAGGCGCGGCTGTGCCGGGCGGGCCGCACTTCGATGGTGGAGTACTGCCGGGCGCACGGCATCGACCATTCGGTGTGCGGCAAGCTCGTGGTGGCACTCGACGACGACGAACGACCTCGGTTGGCCGAGCTCGAGCGGCGCTGCGCCGCGAACGGCGTGCGCGCCGTGACGATCGGACCGGAGCGCCTGCGCGAGAACGAACCCCACGTCGCAGGAGTCGCCGCGCTGCACGTGCTCGACACCGGCATCGTCGACTACGCGCGGGTATGTCGCGCCCTGGCGACGGAGATCGAGGCGGCCGGCGCTTCCATCCGCCTCCGTTGTGCCGTGACGTCGGGCGTGGACACCCCCTCCGGTCTGGTCGTGGAGACGACGAACGGCCCGATCGAAGCGAAACGGGTCGTGACATGCGCGGGACTCCACGCCGACGAGGTCGCGCAGGCCCTGAGCGGGCCGAGCGGGGCAGCGGGCATGCGCGTCATTGCATTCCGGGGCGAGTACCGGGAGCTCGCCCCGGCCCGGTCGCACCTCGTCCGGGGCCTCGTCTACCCCGTGCCCGACCCCCAGTTCCCCTTCCTCGGTGTGCACCTGACGCGCGGGATCGACGGCTCCGTCCACGTCGGGCCGAACGCGGTCCTCGCATTCGCACGCGAGGGGTACCGGTGGCGCCGCGTCGACGCCCGTCACCTCATAGACACGTTCCGGTTCCCGGGCTTTCGCCGGTTCGCCGCTCGGAACTGGCGCTTCGGGGTCGACGAGATGGCCCGGTCGCTCAGCCGGCGCCGTTTCACGGCGGCCGTGCGGCGCCTGCTGCCGGAGATCGAGCGAGGCGATCTCGTCGCCGCTCCCGCCGGCGTGCGCGCGCAGGCGATCGCGTCGACGGGCGGTCTCGTCGACGACTTCGCGATCCACTCGGTCGGACGCGCCGTGCACGTGCTGAACGCGCCGTCTCCGGCCGCAACCGCGTCGCTCGAGATCGGCGCGACGATCGCGGCCCGGCTCGAGCTCGACGCCCTCTGACCGTTCGGATCGGCGCTCTCTGATCAGATCGGCAGGGACTCGTTCGCCACGGCCAGCACGCTGAGCGAGCGGTCCCATCCGTCGCGTTCGAGCTGCGTCATCTGGGGCCACAGTGGCGCGCTCGCGCCATCCGGTCCGAGCACGCAGGGCAGGCTGGCGCACACGCCGTCGCCGACGCGGACCGACACGGGAATGAGCGCTCCGACCTCGTGGACGAGGGCGTGCACGAGCCCGCTCACCGTGAGGCCGATGCCCTGGACGGCAGAGCCCTTCAGGTCGCGGACCTCGTAGGCGGCGCGGCGGACGTCGCGCTCGATGGCCGCGAGCCGGTCCGGCGTGAGCTCGATACCTCGCTGCTCAGCGAACTCCACCAGCGGAAGGGTCCCGACGACGGCCGAGTCGAGGAGGAACACGCACGAATCGCCGTGCTCGCCGACCACCCAGGCGTGCACACTCCGGGGGTGGACGCCGCACTCGCGTGCGATGCGGTCGGTGAGCCGGAGCGTCTCCAGAGCGGTCCCCGATCCCATCACCGCGACCGGGCGATCGCTCCACCGGCGGGTGAGGTACTCGGTCATCACGTCGAGTGGGTTGGTCACGACCAGCGCCACTCGTGGCAGCGCACCCGCCTCGACCGCGGTGGCAACGGAGTCCATCACGAGAACGTTCTTCTGCAGCACGTCGAGCCGGGTCTCTCCCGGCGTCGTGTGGTGGCCGGCGGTGATGACGAGGATGTCCTCCCGCTCGATCTCGTCGAGGCCACGGCCTCGCACCTCGATCCGCGAGAGCAGCGGGCGCCCGTGCATGAAGTCGAGCGCGAGCCCGTGCGCCGCATCGCCGTCTCGGCTGTAGACGGTCACGCGGCCGGCCAGCCCGCGCATGATCAGTGCGGACGCCGTCGCGACCCCCACCCCGCCCGCGCCGATGATGCCGACGGCCAATGGCTCCATCACACCCCGCCGACGAGCTCGGCGGTGGTGGTCGCTCGTTGCATGATTCGACTCACGGCCGGACCATACTGAACCGACCGCGGCCCCCCGAGGGGCTGAGCGACCGAAACGCCACCGGAAATGCTCAGCTCGCGCACGGTGCCCGGCCTTGACCAGGTACTTCGCCGAACTGTTCATCGGTCGTTTCTTGGTCCCCGGTCACCGGGTATGTCGATTGTTGATTTTGGGGGTAGGGGCTCGGATGAGATCTGTGGTGCGAATCCTGTGCGTCGGCTTCGGCGGCCTCGCTTTCGCATTCCTTTTTTCGGTCGGGCACGCACGTCACGCCGACGCCCTCTCGCTCTCGCCGTCGGTGCAGCCGGTCACCGCGCCCGTCACGAATCTCGTTCCGCCGGTGACCGACACCGTCACGACCATCGTCGCCGCCCCCGCAGAGACCACGCCGCCGGTCAGCATCCCTCCGCTCGTCACCGATGCCGTCACGCCGGTCGAGGACGCGCTGACACCGCCTGTGAACGTCATCGCACCCGTCGTCGCACCAGCCGTCGCACCCGTCGCCCCCATCATCAATCCGGTCGTCGCCCCCATCGTCGACCCGGCCGCCGACACGATCGCACCCGTCGTCGACCCGGGAGTGGCTACCGCTTCCGCTTCGCCGGTCGCGGTATCGCCTCGCGGGATCGTCACGACTCCGAGCCGCCGCGCGGCGACCGCCCCGTTCCGAGCTCAGGTCGTCGGCCCTGCGGCCACGGTCGCCCCGAGAGTTGTGGACATCGCCATCGCACCGAGCTCGAGCGTCTCGCTCGCGAACTGCGTGAACTCGACCGGCGCCGCGAACTCGCGGTGCTCGGCCTCGCGCTCGTCCAAGCTCCCGGCGCAACCATCGCCTCCCGTCCCCGTGCTGTTGATCGAGCCCGCCTCCTCGCCGGCGTTGCCGACGATCGACGTCGCGACGCCCGCAGCGGATGGCGGTCGCAGTTTTCCCGGCAGCCTCCCGGGCCTCCTCGCCGTCCTCCTGGCACTGGTCGCCGCCGCTTGCCTCGGCGCCGAACGCTTGCGGTACGCGACCGCCCGGTTCGGCCGGCGAGACATCTCCGGTCTTTGACCGCCGGCGCTCCCACCGCGCCCGACAGACCCGCTCCGTGGTCCGCCCAAACCCAGTTTCCGCACACGCGACGCGGCATGCGGTGACGATGCGGAGGTGGGCGCTGTAGTCGGCGATGTCCGGGTTCCGGCGAAACTTTCCCATTGTCGCAAATATGTATTATCGTCACGCCGTCCTGCCTGCCGTTGGACACGAGACTCCAGCCCCAACCCCCCAAGTTGAGAAGGAATCTCCCCGTCCGGCGGCGGCGGGACGATCAATCCCACCCCGACTCACCCCGCCCCTTCTCTGCCCCCGGGCGGGGTGCGTCGCGCCATGGGCGAATCGGGAGCGCAAACGGGATCGTCACCATGGCGTGGATCCGGTACCAGGTCGGGAGGGTCACGAGACCGTGTCGCTCGCGTTCGTACGGGTCAGATACGCCGTGAGCTCGTCGAGATCAGCGCGATACGCGATCATGTCGTTGATCGTGATGAGGTGGTCGCAACGGCTCGCGATCGCCTCGATCGCCGCCCGATCGACGTCGGGCCCGGCGACGAGGGCACGGGCAAGGACCAACAAGGCCATCAACTCGAAGTTGTCGTTGCCTCGGCTCGTGGCGATCGCCAGGGTCTCCTGCGCCAATGCCTTCGCGTGAGGAACATTGCCCGCGAGAAGGTAGGCGTCGGCGAGCGCGGCGAGAGTCGCCTCCTCGACGGTGAGCGACGGAGCAGACCGGGCGGTTGCGAGCGACTCTTCGAGAGCTGCGATCGCGGCTGCTGCATCTCCGGCCGTGAGCGCGGCGAGACCGCTCGCGCGTATGGCCATACCGAGCTCGCCGACCCCGCAGACATCACGCGCGATCGTGATGGCCTCGTCGGCGACGCGTCGAGCTTCGACCGGATCACGACGGGCGACCAACGCGACTACCAAACCGACGCGGCACACAACCTGCCACTGCGGATCGTCGCAAGCATCGGCTCGCGCCAGCGCCGACTCGAGCACCACGATCGCGGCGTCGACGCGCCCGGTTCTGACCATCAGGCTTCCCCGGCAGAAGTCGACGCGACTGCGGAGTTGGCTGTCGGGAGTGTCGAGCCCGGCCGCGACGAGGACCGCCTCCGCTTCGTCGCATTCGGCCAGGCCCTGCGCCACGGATCCGGCGGCGTTGAAGTTCGACAGGTCGGCGACGCGTGCGCCGACGGAGAGCATGCCGATCCCGGTCGTGTCCGCGATCGACACTGCTTCCTTCGAGATCGCTCGGGCTTCGCCGGAGAGGCCGGCGCCGCTGAGGGCGTACCACCCACGCAACAACACGAACGCCAGCAACGGCCGATGGTCGTCGTCGGTCGCAAGGGCTCGGGCCTCGCCGATGACTGTGAGCACTTCAGCCGGGTCCATCCCGCAACGGGGACTCTGCGTGAGGATCTCGGCGCGGCAGAGGAGCGCGGCAGCCACCGACTCCGCGTCGATCGGGACCGTCAGCTCACGGACCTTCTGCCACAGGCGTAGAGACTCCGCGGGGTCGGTTCGGGCCGCCAACGCACCTCCTCGGCTGTACCAGGTCGCGGCGGCGGCATCGTCGCCGGCTCGCTCGTAGTGGTCGGCGACAAGCGCGGCGCGGCGATCGGAACCGGCTTGCTTCTCGAGCGCGAGCGCGACCGCGGCATGACAGCGCCGACGTTGATCGCGCAGCTGCGTCTCGTACGCGACGTCTTGGGTGAGTCGGTGCCGGAACGCGAACACGTTGTCGCCAACGGCGCGCACGAGGTCTGCGGCGACCAAGCCGTCGAGCAGACGGGTCGTGTCGGCCGACTCGAGCCCCGACACCGCCACGAGCGTGGCGTGATCGAACTCGACGCCGATCACGGCCGCGGCGTACAAGAGGTCGCGCTCGTCGCGGTCGACACGGTCGATGCGCGATGCGATGACGGTCTGGACGCGCGCCGGGATCGTGAGCTCGCCGAGGCGGGCGCTCAGCCGCCGCGTCCCACGCGGTCCGATGAGCTGCCCCGACTCCACCAGCGATCGCAGTGTCTCTTCGACGAAGAACGGGTTCCCGCCGGTGCGCTCGTGGAGGAGACGCGCAACCTCGAGCGCCTCGTCGCGATCGAGGAGCCATCGCTGTACGAGCTGGTGGGTCTCGTCGAGGTCCAGAGCCTCGAGGTCGATGAGGACTCCGTCGGACGGGAGGATCTCCTGGAGAGCGCCGGTCGGGCGACTCGTGAGCACGACGAGCACGGGCGCGTCCACCGGCTCGGTGAACAGGGCCGCGAGGGTGAGTTGCGAGGCGCGGTCGATCGCATGCACGTCGTCGATCGCGATCGCGAGCCCGCCCGTCGCGGCGCGGGCGCGACCGCGCACTAACGCCCGGAGCACCTCGTAGATATGCCGCCGGGCGACGTCGGGGTCGATGGGCGGGGCGCCCGCGCTCGGCGCGAGCAGGTTCAGCACGGTCGCGGCCGCCGCATCGAGCTCGGGCGCCAGATCTGCGAGCGCGGCGAGGATCGTCTCCTCGTCCGCGTCGGTCGCGACGTCGAGCAGGGCCCGGACGAGCTCCGCCACGGTCCACATCGGGCCGGGCACCCTGACGACGTCGCCGACGACGGTGACGACGTCGTCACCTCGCGCTCGCGCCTCGGCGAGGCATTCGCTCACGAGCCGGGTCTTGCCGTGACCGGCGGGCGCCTGTATGCCGACGACCCGCACACGACCGGCGCGCGTCTCGTCCAACGCGATCCGGAGCTTGGCGAGCTCGCGGTCGCGGCCGACGAACGCGGCGGTACGCGCCCCCAGCCGTACGTCCGCAGCGCGCGTCGGGTCGATCGGCCCGACGAGTCGGTGCACTTCGATCGGCTCGACGATCCCCTTCAGCGCGCGCGTCCCGACGCGGACCAGCTCGAAGCGCTCCGCGACCAACGCCGCCGCGCTCGGCGCGAGGAAGATCTCGCCGACGTCGGCGACCTGCTCCATTCGGGCCGCGATGTGCACCACGAGACCCTGCGCGGTGTAGTCGATGCGAGACTCGTCGCCGATTCGCCCGACCACGACCTCACCCGAGTTGAGCCCCATCCGCACCCCGAGACTCGTCCCGCCGGTCGACGCGACCTGGGCCGCGATCGAACGGAACTGCTCCGTCAGCCGGAGCGCGGCCCAACACGCTTGCTCGGCGTGGTTCTCGTGCGCCATCGGGGCGCCGAACAACGCCATTACCCCGTCGCCCGCGTAGGCGGCGACGACGCCGTCGAAAGCGTGGATCGAGCTGCTCGCGGCAGCGTGGAAGCGCTCGAGGACGAGGAACCAGTCCTCGGGGTCGAGGGCGGATGCCATCTCGGTGGAACTCTTGATGTCAGCGAAGAGCACAGTGACGAACTTTCGCTCACCGGCGCTCTCACGATCGGCGAGGATGTCGTCGACGACCTGGCGCGGCGCGCGGCCGGCCGTCGCGATCGGCGCCCCACACTCCGCGCAGAACTTGGCCGTGGTCGACGACACGAGCGCGCCGCACTGCCCGCACGAACGCCCGCCGGTCGTCTCCATCACCCGCGCGCGCCCCCGACCATCATCCCACGCTACGCGGGATCACCGGCCGACGACCACCGCCGCGGGCCGCTCCGGAATGGTGGCGGCGATCTATTCATTGCGCCGCCGTCGCACCGGTTCGATCGCGGTCACGTAGTCGACGAGTCGGAGCGCGACCTCGAGTCCGAGTTCCGGGGCGCCGAGGTCGGGATCGGGCCAGATCTCCGACACTCGTCGCCAGGCGTCCTGACGGCCGAGGAACGCGCCGACTTCGGCTTCCTCACCGAGGACACGTCGCCAGTCGCGCTCGTGCGCGAGAAGGTGCGCAATCGCCGAGTCGTTCTCGGCCGCCTGCGGATGTTCGGCGTGGAAGCCCACCTCGAGCGCGAGTACCGACGCCCCTTCGACCTCGTGCGCGCCGATCACCTGCGCCTCGTAGTGCTCGCGGATCGGTTTCTCGGGACCGAACCACACCTTGATCCCGTAGCGATGCGCGCGGTAACGGCATGCACCGAGCTCGAGCGGGGACATACCGCGCAAGATGTCGCCGACGTCGTCGAACAGAGACTCCTCCATGGAGCAAGCTTGCCACCCACCCTCAGAGCCGTAGCATCGCCGCGATGCGGATACTGCTGGTATCGGATTTGCACTACACCCTGAAGCAACTCGACTGGCTCGTCGCCGCTGCCGCCGACTACGACGTCGTCGTCGTCGCAGGCGATCTTCTCGACATTGCCTCACGCGTCGACCCCGACGCGCAGATTGCCGTCGTGCTCGAGTACCTCGCCCGGATCGCGGCGAAAACGACGGTCGTGGTGTGCTCGGGCAACCATGATCTGAACGCGCGCAACGAACACGGCGAGCGCGCCGCCATATGGCTCGACGACGCGCGCGCCTCCGGAGTGTTCGTCGACGGCGCGCGCGTCGCGACCGAAGAGGTCGTCATCAGTGTGTGCCCATGGTGGGACGGACCGCTCACGCGCGAAGTCGTCGGTGAGGCGCTCGCGGCCGACGCATCGGAGATCGACGGGCGCCTCTGGATCTGGGTGTACCACGCGCCACCCGACGACTCGCCGACCAGCTGGACCGGCCGGCGTTACTACGGCGACGCCGACCTCAACGTCTGGATCGACCGGCACCGACCCGACCTCGTCCTGTGCGGCCACGTGCACCAATCGCCGTTCGCCGACGGTGGCGGCTGGGCTCATCGGATCGGCACGACGTGGGTCGTCAACTCGGGTCAGGAGCGCGGTCCCGTGCCGACCCGCATCGTCATCGAGACCGGCGAGCGGCGGGCGCGTTGGGTGTCGTCGGTGGGATTCGAGGAGCTCGACTTCGCAATTCAGTATTCGGGGTAGGGGTCGCGCTCGGACCCGAGCTCGGAGCGGCTACCGGGCTTGTGCATCAAACTCCCGAGCACGACATCGACCATGCCCAGGCCACCGTCATGGTCGGCGTACTGGTTCTGGAGGTCAGCGAGATACGTCGTCATGTGTTGGAGCCTCGCCGCGAGCAACCGCGCCAGCGCGAGCGCGAGGTTCGGGTGGTCCTCGAGCATGCGCCGGGCATCATCGACGAAGGCGACGGTGGCGGTTTCCGATACGACGACGTCTGCAGTTGCCGGAACATCGAGCAGCAACGAGAGCTCGCCGACGCACGACCCCGGCTCGGCGATCGAGGCGATCGGCACACCGGCCTTTTCGACGCGCAACACACCGTCGACCAAGATGACCAGCATCGAGCCGACGTCGCCCTCGGTGAGGAGTACGTCGCCCGCCTCGACCACCCGCAGCGGGAGTCCGGCGGCAAGCTCGAGGAAGGCGTCCAAGAGCGCAGTGTCGCGCAACGGCACGAGCGCGCACCCGCTGACCGCCAGCCTGACGAGATGCTGACACGCGGCTGCA
>DATCCI010000115.1:0-5270 GCA_036511415.1 Acidimicrobiia bacterium | reverse complement strand
CGCGCGTGCTCGACCCGTTCGCGGGCGTCGGCGGCGTTCACGCGCTCGGGTTCGACTCGGTAGGCGTCGAGCTCGAACCCGAATGGGCGACACAACACCCACGCACGCTCGTCGCGAATGCGCTCGCTCTGCCGTTCGCTCCGGGCACCTTCGACGCGGTGATTACGTCACCCGCCTACGGGAACCGGCTCGCCGACCGCGACATGCGGCCGTCGTGCGCGGGAACCTACGCGAAATGGCTCGGGCGTGAAGCGTCGGCCGGCTCGGCGTGTCACTTGCAATGGGGCGACCCCTATCGGGCGTTCCACCAGGCGGCCTGGTGCGAGGCCGTCCGTGTCCTGCGTTTCGGCGGCCGGTTCGTATTGAACGTGTCGGACCACGTTCGCGATAAGCGCCGGCAGGCCGTCACCGCTTGGCACGTTCGGACCCTGCTCGAGCTCGGGCTCGCCTTCCGCGATTGTGTCGCCGTCATCACTCCACGCCTGCGCAACGGCGCGAACGCGGAGGCACGCGTGCCCGCCGAGCTCATCGTCGCGTTCGAGAAGGTCGCAGCATGACCGCGGCGCACCATCCTGCAGATTGGTTCGCGGAGTGGCACCAGCGGCAACGGTTCGTTCCGCCCCTCACAAATCCTGACCTGCCGGTGACCTCGGAGTTGCACCGGGAGATGGTGTGTAACCGCGAAGACCCGATGCCCGAGCATTTCTCGCCAGTAGCGCCGCGGCATATGCCACACCTGCGGCCGTTCGACCGTGCGGCACATGGTGTGATCGCTCACACCCAGGAAGCAGTTGAGGAGCCTAAATCCGCGCGGCGCACGAGCTGGACCGCGGACGAACTACTCGCCGAGACGTTCCCCGAACCGCGTTGGGCGGTGCCCGGCATCCTTGCCGAGGGGCTCAATCTCTTGGCGGGCGCGCCGAAGTTGGGCAAGTCGTGGTTCGCGCTCAATCTCGCGGTGGCGGTCGCGGCGGGCGGTAAGGCGCTCGGCACTATTGACGTGGAAGCGGGCGACGTGCTCCACGTCGCGCTCGAGGACCCGGCGCGCAGGATGCAGGACCGGCTACGAAAGGTGCTCGCCGGCGCTGCGCCTTCGCCGCGGCTCACGGTCGCGATCGAATGTCCGCCGATACCTGCCGGCGGCGCAGAACGGATAGGCGCATGGCTCGCCGCGCGCAGAGCCGCGCGTCTCGTGGTGGTCGACGTGTTCGCCCGCGTGCGTGGCAAGGGCGACCCGAAGGCCGACCGCTACGAAGCCGACTACCACGCGGCTGGCGCGCTGAAGGATCTGGCCGACGAGTACGGCGTCGCGGTGTTGCTGGTGCATCACACGCGCAAGCAGAGCGCCGACGACTGGCTCGACAGCGTTTCCGGCACTCAGGGTCTCGCGGGCGCGGCCGACGCTGTGCTCGTGCTCACCCGCGCTCGCAACACCCGGCAAGCGGTGCTGAAACTCACCGGGCGAGATGTCGCCGAAGCCGAGTACGCGATGGAGCTCGATGCCTCCATCGGGCTTTGGACGATGTTGGACGGGCCCGCGACCGACCTGGAGTTGACCGAGGAACGACGACGCATCGTGGCCGCGGTCCGCGATACCGAAGGGCTCGGACCGAAGCAGATCGCGGACGTGACCGGATTGAGTCACAACGTCGTGAAGCAGCTCGTGCGGCGCATGGTCGACGCCGGCCAGATCGACACTGACGGCGCCGGTCACTACCTACCGCTGTTCACTCCGTTCACTCCGTTCACCGAAGGACCGGAACAGTGAACGCGGTGAACAGGGTGAACGGCGTGACGCGACCCGGACGGATGGCAAGGCGACGACCAATGACGCTACGACTCAGGCTCCAACAGGGCGTCGAGTTCCGCTGTCAGAGCCAGCATCTCCTCGCGCACCTCGCCGCCCCAGTAATCGGGCGCTACCGCGAGTTGCTTCAGCCTGTCGAGGATCTCGTTCACGCGCGTGAGCTGATCGGGCATGGCTGCGAGCGTAATGACGCCCCGACCCCCCGGACCGGAATGTCCAGTTTTATGCATGTATACACCGATACGGACCCGCTCTCGGACGCCCTCTCCGTGTTCGATTGGCAATCCGAACGGGTTTATGCGCGGCTTGTTCGTTCGTTTATGCATTGCGAAAGGGGCTGTGATGCCGGCGTGTAAGGGCTGCGGCGAGCCGATCCCGGCGGGTAAGGGTTTCAAGCAGCGGGTCTGGTGCAAGGACGCGTGTCGGGTTCGGTATGGGCGTAAGAACGCGAAGCGGAAGGCGGCGCGCGTCGCGCGTCGGCCGAGTGTGGCGGCGTTGGGGATCGCGCCGGGCGATGTTGGTCTGGTCGGTCGGGTGCGGACGTTGGTGGCGGATCAGCTTGACGGCGACGACGATGTGGCGGCGGCGCAGGGCCAGCTCGCGGTCGAGTTGGCGACCCTGGCCGCGGATGGCAGCGTCTCGGCGTGCCGCGAACTGCGGCTGTTGCTGCTCGAGATGCGCCTGGCGTCCGACCCGAGCTTTGAGGGTGAGGTCAGTCAGGCGTTGGCGCTCGAGTGTCTGGTCGCGACGTTGAATATCGGCGGGTTTTCGGGTGTCGAGCCCGCGGCGATGGACGTGCCGCCGGGGTGGCGTTCGACTGCGCAGGATGGCGAGATCCTCGAGTATCTGCCGCGCCGTTGGTATGAGTTGCGCGATGCGGGCGACGTGGAGGGGGTGCGGGACGTGGAACGGTGGACGATTGTCCACGTTGAGCATCTCGCGACGTTGCGGCGGATGGGCCGCTGGTCGGTGTGGCCGGAGAATGAGGCTTCGCTCTGATGCTCGATCTTGATGTCGTCCTCGATTTGGATGTCGGCACCTTCGGCCTTGATGGCGAGGCCCTGGGTTCTCTGCCGGTGGCCGCGCATGGTGGCGGCACGCCCGTCCACTTCCGGCCGTTCGTTCCGAGAAAAGAACTGATCGTCGGCACGGCGGCCGCCGAGCTCGGTCCGCTCGAGGCTCACGCGGCCGCGGTACGCACGCTCGACATCCGCGCGGAAGAGGACGTGTTCCTCCTCCTCTTCCTATGAGCGCGGGCACGGCGGCCGCGGCTTCAGTTCTGTGCCGGTTGTGTGGCGAGAGCGTCGTGCGGGTGCCGGGCCGTCGTGGGCGGCCTGCGTCGTATTGCGGCCCTCGGTGTCGCCGGCGGGCTGAGTTCCGGGTGCGGGCGTTGCGGCGTCGTCATGCAGCCCTGGAGATGCAGGTTCGGGTTTGTGGTGTGGACGAGTTCGGCGCCCAGTTGGTGGAGCTCGAGCGGGAACTTGTGTTGCTTGGTGTGCGTGTCCGCGCGCTCTTTGTTTCTCCACTTGCGTAGTGGTTTCTCCACCTAGTCGTGCTCTGAGGCGGTCCGTACCGTCAACGCATGACGACCGAGGACGCGAAGCGCCAGAACGACGTTCGCCAGCGTGCGCACATGGCTGCAAGGGAAGTGCTCGAACGGGCCGAACGTGAGGGCCGCGGACTCACGTCGTTGCGGGGCGAGGAACGCGCCGCGTTGAAACGTGCGGACGAGATCATCGCCGACACGCGCACGATCCGTGACGAGATCGTGCGCCGCGACGAAGCGCTGCACGAGCTGGAGGGGGTAACCGACGAGTTCCGTCGGATGGATGCCCGGCCCGATCCCGAAGGGCGTGCCGCGTTTGACGCGTTCACGTCGCCGGACATCGCGGCGGGCAAGGTGCGCCTCGATCTCGACCTCGGGGCGGCGGCGCGGGCGTTCCAAGCGTTCAAGGGTGGTGCCCGCGGCCAAGAACTCAGAGCGTTCACTTCGGACAGCTCGAGCGCGACCGGCGGAAGCCTGGTCTTGCCGCAAGACGTCGCGCTGAACGTCTACGCGTCGATGACGGCTGCGTGCGCGATGCGACAGACACGCGCGACTGTGATCACGACGGAGGGCGGAGCGCGTATGCGCTTCCCGAAGGTCGCCGTGCACGGCATCGGCACCGCGCTCGCTAACCAGAACACCGGCTACGGCGGCACCGACCCGGTACTCAGCACAATGAACCTCGACGCGTGGGATGCCGTACAACTCGTAGCAGTCTCGTCGGACATGCTCGAAGACACCGGTATCGACGTCCTCGGCTTCGTCGCCCAAAGCGTCGGCCGTGCGCTCGGAAAGCTCACCGGCCAGTGGTACGCGACAGGTACAGGTTCGTCGCAGCCGACCGGCGTCGTCAACGCGGGCGGAACCGGAAGTGCCGGCACGATCGCAACCGGCGGCAGCTTGATCCTCGGCGCGGTCGGCAGTGTCGGCGAGAAACTCTGGGACTTCGTCCACAGCATCGACTCGCAGTACCGGCCGCAAGCCGAATGGGTGATGCGCGACCTGACGCTACAGACGATCTCGAAACTGCGTGACGGCGCGGGCGGCACCGTCGGCCGCTGGCTATTCGACATGTCGCCGACGTCGGGTCTGCCGGGCGGTACACCCGACCGCATCTGCGGATATCCGGTCTGGCCGGACAGCAACATTGCGAGCATGGCCTCCGACGCGTCGATCGCCGTCTTCGGCGACATGTCGGCGTACTACGTGCGAGACGTGCGGGGCGTGCAGTTGACCCGGTCGGATCAGAACCGTTGGGACAAGAACGAGGTGGTCATCAACGGTTTGTTGCGCACCGACGCGAATCTGATCGATCAGACCGCGGTGAACGTCTTGCATCAGGCTGTCAGTTGAGAATGACTCCGGCGCGCTGTGGCGGCCGCGCTGGTTTGCGAGCTGTGCGCCGGGCCGGTGTCGTTGTCGGCCTGGCGCACGCTTGCACGAACGTCGAGGAGGTGTCGTGAACGCTCCGATTGTGGCTCGCGCGTCGGCGCCGTTAGGTGCGCTCGCCGCGCAAGCGGTCGGTGTGGGCCATCGGGTCGCCGCGTCTGCGTCGTTAGGTGCGCTGACTGCGCACGCGGTCGGCAGTGTTTGTGGTTCCGGGACTGTCTGCGGTTCAGCGGTCCCGGAACCGCAGACTCGCACGGTGAACGAGCCACGGTTGAGCCGATAGCAACGCCGCTCTCCTTGCACAGGTCCTGCGTCGAGGTTCGACTGCGCAAGACGAAGACCCCCTTCCCCGCCGGAACGTGCCTTCCGTCTAGCCGATGCCTCCCTGCCACCCTTCGAGGCATCGTCGCGTTTGGAACCCCGCTGCTGGCCGTAACAGCGCCAGAGCGGGCATTCTGTGCGGTCGTCGGCATCCGCGACGCGGCAGGGCCTGTGATGAACCAAGCCACTGGGGTGGCCGAATGAACA
>DATCCI010000114.1:0-4004 GCA_036511415.1 Acidimicrobiia bacterium | reverse complement strand
GAGCCATGCCTTCCCGTCGCGCAAGCGAACGCTGAGATCGCCGCCGGGGAAATGCACGAGCACGTCGCCGCCCTCGGCGTGTGTCGCCGCGGCGACGGCGACCGCGCTCGAGCCAGATGCGGTCGTCTCCCCCACGCCGCGCTCCCACACCCGCGCGGTCACCTCGCCGGGACCGTCGATGCGCGCGACCTGCACGTTCGTTCGGTTGGGAAAACGCGGATGGGTCTCGAGCAGAGGCCCGAGTCGCGTTACGTCGTCCGGATCGCCCACGACCACGGCATGCGGATTCCCGACGTCCACCGTTGTCAACTCGATACCGTCCACCCGCTCACGCGCTCCGACCTTCACCTCGCCCAGCTCCGACTCGTACAGTCCTTTGCCGACGGTTCGCACGGTCACCATGCGCGGTCCGACGACGACGCGGACGTCAGTCGCTCCCGACCGGGCCATGAGCCACGCGCCTGCGATGCGTGTGCCGTTCCCGGACATCTCGGCGGTCGAGCCGTCCGTGTTCCAGATCACGATCTCGACGACCTCGTCGGCCGCGCCGACGATCTGCACGATGCCGTCCGTGCCCTGCGCCTGCTCACGCACGGCATCCGGCGTCAACGCATCGTCCTCAGAGACGAGGTAGACGTTCCCGTGTGCGTGCCAGCGAGACGATGTCATCGGCGATCTCGCCCACCGGGCGGTCGCCGTCGACCATAACGATGCCCGGGACCCGCCGCATCCACTTGCGCTGGTAGGCCGCATACCGCCGGGTTCGCCGGACGAGAGCGACGAGCGCCTCGTCCTGCGTGAGCGTCGCGATCTCGTCGATGCCCATCGTCTTCCGGGCCGTGATCGAGATCGGCCGGGCAAGAGCGCGCTGAACCTCGTCCTGTACGCCGGCCTCGAACATCGCGCGCGTCCGCTCGGCAATACGTTCGTCGAGCATGGCCTTGGGAACGTCGAGCCCGATCACGACCGTCGGATGCCTTGTCTCGCCGGTCCAGAGCCGGTCGCGCAGCGGGGCGAGCGACTCGCCTGCTTCTGCGAGCTCGAGCGCGCGCACGACCCGGCGCCGGTCGTTCGGATGCACCGCCTCGGCGGCGGCAGGATCGATCTCGGCGAGCCGCTGATGAGCCGCCTCCGCCCCGCCTTCGTCGTACAGCGCGGCCCACCGCTCGCGGACGCCGGGACCCGGCGCCGGCGGGAGATCGAGCTCGGCGAGCGCCGCCCGGAGGTAGAGGCCCGTGCCGCCGACGACGACCGGGGTTCGCCCGGCGGCGAGGATCTCGTCGATCGCGGCCTGGGCCAGCGGCGCGTACTCCCCCACCGAGGCCTCCTGCTCGAGCGGCCAGATCCCCACCAGCCGGGCCGGGTAGGCAGACTGGTTCGTGAGGATCGGCAGGTCTCGGTAGACCTGCATCGCGTCGGCCGAGACGAGCTCGGCGGGGATCCGCTCAACCACGGCCTCGGCGACGGCAGATTTGCCACTCGCGGTCGGGCCAAAGATGCCGATAACCGTCACCAGGGCATTGTCTCGCGCGTTGTACCTGCAAGGGCCGGAAGAGGAAGCAAGTATCGAATGACGATCGGGCAGTTCGCACGGAGAAACCATCTGGAACGAACACGGGCGGAATCGCTCGTCTTCGTCTTCGCCAGTACCGGCATCGCGCTCGGCACGCTGTTCGCCGTCGCCTGGGTCGCCGGCTTCGGGCATGTCGCTGCGCGCCTCCATGCGGTCCAGCCGATCTGGTTCCTTGTCGCCCTCGGCGCCGAGGCGGTCGCCTACGTCGGCTACGTCATGAGCTATCGCGAGGTCTCGCGCGTCGAGCGCGGCCCCGAGATGCCGGTGCGGGATGCGCTCGCAGCGGTCACCGCCGGCTTCGGCGCGTTCGTCGCGCAGGGTGGCTTCGCCGTCGACCTCCACGCCTTCCGCGATACCGGCCTCTCCGACCGCGAGGCGCGCGTGCGCGTCCTCGGCCTCGGGGCGCTCGAGTACTCGCTGCTCGCTCCGGCTGCGTGCGTCACCGCGATCGTCCTGCTCCTCAGCGGCGACGCCGACAGTCCCTCTCCCGCGCTGACGCTTCCCTGGGCGATCGGTGTCCCACTCGGCTTCGCAGGCGCGATCTGGGCCCTCCGGCATCGGAAGCGCTTCCAGGACACGACCGGCTGGCGCGACCTGCTCGGACAAGCGCTCGACTCGATCTACGTCCTGCGTTGCCTCTTCGCCCGGCGCAAGCACCTCGCCGCACCGATCGGGACGGCCGTGTACTGGTTCGGCGACATCGTCGCCCTCTGGGCGTGCCTTCAGGCGTTCACGCACGGCACACCCAACATCGAGATCCTGCTGATCGGGTATGCGACCGGTTATGCGCTGACTCGCCGCACGCTGCCGTTCGGCGGCGCGGGGGCAGTCGAGGCGCTGCTGCCGTTCGCGCTCTCGTGGACCGGTATCTCGCTCTCCGCAGCGGTGCTCGCGGTGTTCGCGTATCGCGTCTTCAATCTCTGGCTGCCGCTCATCCCCGCCGCGCTCGGGCTGCGAAGCCTGAAGGCCGCTGATGTGGCGTTGAACGACCGCCCGCTAAACGACGGAAGCCACGAGCTGCGAGCCGCCTAGCGTCGTCGAGGTCGCGCGCTCGATGCGCACGTCCACAAGCTCGCCCGCCTGCGCCTTGCCGACGAAGTTCACCGTCGTGTTGCGACGCGTGCGACCGCGCAGATAGCTCGGATCGGTTCGGCTCGGCCCCTCGACCAGAACCTCCTCGACGCGCCCTACGCGCTCTGCGTTCCGCTCGCCGGCGATTCGCTGCACGACCTCGACAAGCCGTTCAATGCGGTCGCGCTTGATCTCGTCCGGCACCTGCTCGCTCATTGCCGCGGCGTCGGTCCCGGCGCGCGGCGAGTAGACGAACGTGAATGCGCTGTCGAAGCGCACCGCTTCGACAACGGCGAGCGTCTCGAGAAAGTCGGCCTCTGTCTCGCCGGGGAAGCCGACGATGATGTCGGTCGTCAGCGCGAGATCGGGGATGCCGGTACGCATCTCGCCGACCAGCTTGAGATAGCGCTCCTGCGAGTACGTGCGGCGCATCGCCTTGAGGATGCGCGGCGACCCGGACTGCAGCGGCAGGTGTGCGTGCTCGCACACCGTCGCGCACTCGGCCATCGCCTCGATCACCGGACGGCGGAAGTCTTTCGGATGCGGGCTCGTGAACCGGATGCGCTCGATGCCTTCGACCGCGTCACACGCGCGCAGGAGCTCACCGAACTCGGTGTGGATGTCGGGCAGCAGGTCGCGTCCCCACGAGTTGACGTTCTGACCGAGCAGGGTCAGCTCCCGCACGCCGTCTTGCGCAAGCCGTGTCACCTCGGCGAGGACGTCGCCCGGCCGGCGGCTCACTTCGCGACCGCGCACCATCGGGACGATGCAGTACGAGCACGTCGAGTTGCAGCCCATCGAGATCTGCACCCAGGCCTGGAAGTTGCGCTCACGGTGCATCGGCAGCTTTGCCGCGAAGCGCCGCTCATCGGCGATGCCCCACGCACCGCGGTCGACACCGTGGCCGCCCGCGCCGAGCCACTCACCGAGATGCGAGATCGTCCCCGGGCCGAACGCGACGTCGACGTCTGGGTAGAGCGAGAAGAGCCGCTCGCGCTGAGCCTCCGCGTAGCAGCCGCCGACGGCGATCACGGTGTCGGGGCGATCACGTTTCAGCGCGGCCGCGTTGCCCATGTAGGCCGCGAACTTCGTGTCAGGCTTTTCGCGGATCGTGCAGGTGTTGAGCACGATCACGTCCGCCTCGTCCTGGTTCACCGCCTCGCCGAGCCCGAGCTCTTCGAGCATCCCCTTGATGCGCTCCGAATCGTGAGCGTTCATCTGGCAGCCGAACGTGGTCACGTGGTAGCGCTTGAACATGCTCGACAGGGTAATCGCAATACCTCCGCTGGATAGACCGAGCAACGGCCCAACGCAAGGGGCAGGGCCGGAGCTCGACGCTCCGGCCCTGCCCGTCCCCGCT
>DATCCI010000113.1:0-4707 GCA_036511415.1 Acidimicrobiia bacterium | reverse complement strand
CGGTGACCCGCTCGTCGATCTGGGCTGGTTGATCGGTCTGTGGATCGAGCCGGGCGAACGGGCGTCGCTCGCGGGCGCCTCGCCGTTCGGGGACGTGGCCGATGTACCGACCCGCAAGGAGCTCGTCGCGCGTTACGGGCGACGAACCGGACGCGACATGTCGAACCTCGCGTTCTATTGCGTACTCGGCTTGTTCAAGCTCGCGTGCGTGATGGAGGGCTCGTTCGCGCGCTTTCGCGCCGGTACGAGCGACGACGCCTACTTCGCCGCGTTGGAGACCGGCGTCCCCGCGCTCGCGCGTCGAGCACTCGAGTTCGCCGAAGGTGGGATCTGACGGAAGCAGGTTCTTCCGGATGACGAAGGAGGTCTGACCCTTAGTCGCGCAGATCGATGATCACCGGTGCGTGATCGGACGGGCCCGTGCCCTTGCGCGCGTTGCGATCGACGACGGCCCACGTGACCCGCTCGGCCACGGGCGCGGTCGCCAGCACGAGGTCGATCCGCATCCCGCGGTGTTGGTGGAAGTCGCCCGCGCGATAGTCCCAGTAGCTGAACAGACCGTCGACGTCGGGGTAGACACGTCGGAACGCATCCTCGAAACCCCATTCCTCGAGGCGGGCGATGGCCTTGCGCTCGGGCTCGGTCACGTGGGTCGCGCCGACGAATCGCTTCGGATCCCACACGTCGCGATCCGTGGGCGCGACATTGAAGTCGCCCATGACGACGAGAGGGTCGTCGCGCCTCTGACTCGCGTCGATCCAGTCGTACATGCTGGCCAGCCAGTGCAGCTTGCGCTCGTAGAACTCGGTTCCGACCTCGCGACCGTTCGGCACGTACACGCTTACGACGCGGATGCCACCACATGTCGCGGCAACGACGCGCGCGTCGCCTTCGTAGGGGTCGACGTGCGCGTCTCCGAATCCGTGTGACGGATCGTCGATGCCCACGCGCGACAGGATCGCGACGCCGTTCCACTGGCCCTGGCCGAAGTGGAACGAGTCGTAGCCGAGCGCCGAAAAGGTCAGGGCCGGGAACGACGCATCGGACAATTTCGTCTCCTGCAGGCACAGGATGTCGACGTCGGCGTAGCCGAGGAACTCCTCGACGCGCGGCAGTCGAGCCTTCAGCGAGTTGACGTTCCAGGTCGCGATCCGCATCGGAGTCGCAGGCTACGCCGACGGCTCCGCCGGCAGATAGCCCGGGTTCGCGACGAGGAGCTTCTCGCGCACCGTGGCGCGCACGTGATCGCTCACCTCGCCGAGGCGGTCGTCGAGCGACCCGTCGCGGATACGCGCCGCGAGCTCGCGCTCGAGCCGCGGGACCTCGTCGTCGTGGCCGAGCAGCGCGGCTGCTCGGTCCCGCTCGGCGTCGGCGAGCGCCCGACCGTTCGTGAGCTCCCGCTCCACGATGCCGAGCGCGTTCGCCGCGACACGCGTGTGGAACTGCACCCGTCCGGACGTTGCGGCCATGACGTCGTGTTCGAGGAACTCGCGCACCGCCTGGACGAGCTCGGCGGCCGTGGGTCGGTCCTGGGCCATGACCTCACCAACCTCCATCGACGATATCGAGCAGGTCCCACTCGGTCTCGGCGACCCGGCGACCCAACGTCGCGAGCTCGACCGATCGCACGAGACCGTTGAGATGCGTGAATGCCTGACCCACACAGATCACCCCCCATTTCAGCGTGCCGAGCGCCACCCAGAAGCGCAGGGTGTCGTCGTCGACCTTCCGGCCGCCCGCGCGTTCGTACGCCGCGACGAGATCGGGGACCGCGCCGAAGCCGCCGACGAGCTTGTCGGGGACGCCGAACCGCCACGACTTCACGCACAACCAACCGAGATCCTCCACCGGATCGCCCAGGTGCGCGAGCTCCCAGTCGAGCACGGCCCGGATGCCTTCGGGCCCGACGATGAAGTTGCCGTTCCGGAAATCGCCGTGTACGAGCTCGGGCCGGGCCGGCGCCGGAGGAACGCGTTCCGCGAGCCACCGCAGCGCGAGCTCGAACGCGGGGTGGGGCTCGCCGAACGTGTCGAGCAGTGCGCGGTATTGGTCGAGTTGGGTCGCAGCGCCTTGCACCGGGAGGTGCGGCAGCGTCGCGGGGTCGATCGCGTGGATGCGACCCGCGATCTCGCCGCATTGCGCGGCGAGGCGGGGCCGGGCGCCGGCGTAGGCGTCGTCGCGGAGGATCCGGCGGGCAATGGTCTCGCCTTCGACCCGATCCATGACGAAGCCCCGTCCGAGGTCGTCTTCCGCCCGCAACAGCGTGCGCACGCGGGGGACGGCGACTCCGGCCGACGCCGCGGCCTCGAGCAGGAGGTATTCCGTCGACCGGTCGGACTCGCCGCCGTACTCGCCCGGATCGCGGCGGAGGACGAACCCCCTGCGATCACCGCTCGCGCCGACCAGATCGAACGACCAGGTCTCTCGCGACGCACCGCCGGACATTCGGTGCAGGTCGAGCACCGATCCGACACCGCACGTCGGTGCGATCGTGCGCGCGAGTGCCTCGGGATCGGGAGGTCGGGCCACGTCCCGGACGCTAGCGAGCACATCTGCACACTTTCTCCACAGGCGGTTGGGGACTCCTCCATTGCAGGTCCGTATCCTCGTGTTGTGACTTCGCTGGCACCTAGCGCGCGAGATGGGCTGGTCCGGTCGGTCGTCGTCGTCGAGGACGAGCAGCCGATCGCCCAGGCCGTCGCCGCGCGCCTGCGTAGCGAGGGGTACACAGTCGAGATCGCGGCCGACGGCCCGAGCGGGGTGGCACTGTGCGACCGCACCCGGCCGGATCTGGTGGTGCTCGACCTCATGCTTCCCGGGCTCGACGGCATCGAGGTCTGCAAGCGCATCCAGCGAGAGCGGCCGGTGCCGGTCCTGATGCTCACCGCTCGTGACGGCGAGACCGACCTGCTCGTGGGGTTGGCGGTAGGTGCCGACGACTACATGACGAAGCCCTTCAGCATGCGCGAGCTGATCGCCCGCGTGCACGCGCTGTTGCGACGTGCCGATCGGTCGGCGGAGGAAGCCGCGCCGGCCGTCGTGCGGATCGGTGAGGTCGAGCTGGACGCGACGACGCGTCGAGTTCGCGTCGACGGCGACCTCGTGCACCTGACGCCGATCGAGTTCGACCTCGTCCAGTACCTCGCGGCGCGTCCGGGACGAGTCTCGACGCGCGAAGAGCTCCTGGCGCAGGTATGGGGCTACGACGTTCCCTCGGGCGCGCGAACCGTCGATTCGCATATCCGCACCATCCGGCGCAAGCTCGGACCGACGATCGTGCGTACGGTGCACGGCGTGGGCTACGCGATCGAGGAGGCGCCGGCGTGCACGTGAAACGCCCCCGTACTCCTGAGCGGCCGCTCGATCCGCTGCCGACGCTGAAGCTCAAGATCAGCGTCATCATCCTTGCTGCGGTCGCGGTCACGGTCGGCGTGTTCTTCGTCGGCCTGAAGGTGGGATTGTGGCCGTCGGTGGCGGGTGTGCTCTCGGGATTGGTCGCCCTCGCCGTCGTGTGGGTGCTCGCCCGTGGCCTGACCTCGCCGCTGCGCGAGATGGTCGTCGCGACGGAAGCGATGGCGCGAGGCGATTTCACCGCGCGGGTCACAGCTGTCTCGCACGACGAGATCGGAACCCTCGCGCGCGCGTTCAACCAGATGGCGGCCGAGCTCGCGGAGACGGACCGGTTACGACGTGACCTCGTCGCCAACGTCAGCCACGAGCTCCGGACACCGATCACCGCGCTGCAAGCCGTCCTCGAGAATCTCGTCGACGGGGTGGGCCGGGCCGATCCCGAGACCCTCCGCACGATGCTCACACAGGTCGAGCGTCTGGGCCGGCTCGTGCAGCAGCTGCTCGATCTGTCGCGGCTGGAGTCGGGCACGCTGCCGCTCGACCGCAACCTGTTCGACGTGCGCCCGATGATCGAGCACGCGATCCGCGAGTCGCAGCTCAACACGCCCGACGTCTACTTCGGCATCGAGACGGTGCCCCGCGACTTCAGGCTCGAAGCCGACGCCGAGCGCTTGCACCAAGTCGTCGCGAACCTCGTCGAGAACGCGGTCCGGCATTCGCCCCCCAAGGGTCGGGTGTCGGTACGCGCGATCGCGGCACCCGACGGCGGGGCGCGGCTCGAAGTGGCGGACGACGGTCCGGGCATCCCCGAGACCGAGGTCGCGCGGGTCTTCGAGCGTTTCTATCGAGCCGACTCCGCGCGCTCCTCGAGTGACGGCGGCGCCGGCCTCGGGCTCGCGATCGCACGTTGGATCGTCGAGCTGCACGGTGGCGACATCCGCGTGGCCCGGAACGAGCCGCACGGTTGTCGCATGATCGCAAGCATCCCCGGCCGCGTGGAACTCTTGGCGCTGCCGACTCCCGAGCTCATCAACTGAAGGACGGTGACGGTGTCCTTGACCTCCATCGACGACGCACTCCGGCGAATCCGCCGGGGCGAGATGGTGCTCGTGGTCGACGACGAAGACCGCGAGAACGAGGGCGACCTCACGATCGCCGCCGAATGGGTGACGCCGGAGGCGATCAACTTCATGCTGCGGTGGGCGCGGGGCCTCGTCTGCATGCCGTGCAGCACGCGGCGCCTCGACGAGCTCGAGATCGGACCGATGGTGCCCGCGGACATCGCGGGGTGTGACACCGCGTTCACCGTGTCGATCGACCACCGCGACGGTGGCAGCGGCATCGGCGCGCAGGACC
>DATCCI010000112.1:0-2097 GCA_036511415.1 Acidimicrobiia bacterium | reverse complement strand
GGTCACCGCGTCGACCGGAACCTTCACGGTCGCGGCCAGCGCGTTCTGCGCCCGGTACGCCAGCACCCGCTCCGGCACGGTGCTCGGGTTGCAGACGTAGGTGCCATCCTTGTTCTTCTCGTACACCGGGTTACCGTCCTTGTCGGTGACATCGTTGCCGTCCTTGTCCGTGGCCTGCACCGGTACACACCTGGGATCCGTCGGCGTCGCATACGGGTTGGTCGACCCAAGGACGTTGACGCCGGGAACGTTGCCGATGAGGTTCGGGTTCGAGGGACCCTGGTTCGAAGCCGCGCTCGCGCTCGCGTCGTACCCGTTGCCGTCGTAACCGACCCCGGCCTTCGACGGGCGCGGTTGGAAGTACTTCGCGCTCGTGAAGTCCTCGGCGATCAGCTTCGAGCCCACGACCTGCCCGTTGACTTTGATCAGCGAGCCTTCGGCCTGGTTCTTGAAACCGACTTGACCGATCGCGTATACGGCGAGCGGGTACAACAACCCGAGCAACACCGTGAGCGCGACGAACATGATGACTGAGGTGAGGACTTGACGGCGCACTACATGGCTCCTTCGCTACGCACTTCGTTGCTTCGCTGCATCCGCACCATCAGTGGACTCCCAGACCTGATACCACGACGTCGATCAGTTTGATGGCAACGAATGGAGCGATGATCCCGCCGACGCCGTAGATCATGATGTTGCGACGGAGGATCGAAGCCGCGTTCATGGCCCTGAACTTGACACCCCGAAGTGCGAGCGGAATCAGGGCGACGATGACGATTGCATTGAAGATGACCGCGCTCAGGATCGCCGAGTGCGGATTCGCCAGATGCATGATGTTCAGGCTCTTGAGCTCCGGGAACACCCCGACGAACATCGCGGGGATGATCGCGAAGTACTTCGCCACGTCGTTCGCGATCGAGAACGTCGTGAGCGATCCGCGAGTGATCAGCATCTGCTTGCCGATCTCGACGATGTCCATGAGCTTCGTCGGATCGGAATCGAGGTCGACCATGTTGCCGGCCTCTTTGGCGGCCTGAGTTCCGGTGTTCATGGCGACGCCGACGTCGGCTTGTGCGAGCGCGGGTGCGTCGTTCGTACCATCCCCCGTCATCGCGACGAGGCAGCCACCGAACTGCTCGGCGCGGATGCGGGCGAGCTTGTCCTCCGGCGTCGCTTCGGCCATGAAGTCGTCGACGCCCGCTTCCTTCGCGATCGCGGCGGCGGTCAGCGGATTGTCGCCGGTGATCATGACCGTACGAATGCCGATCGCACGCATCTCCGCGAAGCGCTCGGCGATGCCGGTCTTCACCGTGTCCTTGAGGTGGATGACCCCGAGGACGTGTGTGTCCTCGGCGACGACGAGGGGGGTGCCTCCGCCTTGCGCGATCCCTTCGACGATGCCGGTGAGGTCGGGCGGCACGTGCCCGTTGCGCTCCTCGACCCAGCGCACGACCGAGTCGGCGGCGCCCTTGCGGATCGAGCGGTTGTGCCACTCGATGCCGCTCATGCGGGTCTGCGCGGTGAAGGGCACGAGCTCCGCATCGTCGATGTTCTCCGGCTCGAGCGAGTAGCGGCCTTCCGCGAGGGTCACGATCGAACGCCCCTCGGGCGTTTCGTCGGCCAGGCTCGACAACAGCGCGACCGACGCGACCGCGCGTTCGTCGACGCCACCGACGGGCAGGAAGGCGGCTGCCATCCGGTTGCCGTAGGTGATCGTGCCGGTCTTGTCGAGCAGCAGGGTCGCGACGTCACCGGCCGCCTCGACCGCTCGTCCCGACATGGCGAGAACGTTGCGCTGCACCAAGCGGTCCATGCCCGCGATCCCGATCGCCGAGAGCAAGGCGCCGATCGTCGTCGGGATGAGGCACACCAGCAGCGCGACGAGGACCGTGATCTCCTGCTGCGCGCTGGAATACTTCGCGAACGGCTGGATCGTCGCGGTCGCGAGCAGCAAGACGATGCTGAGCCCCGCCAGGAGAATGTTGAGCGCGATCTCGTTCGGCGTCTTCTGGCGTTCCGCCCCTTCGACCAGCCGGATCATCCGGTCGAGGAACGTGGACCCTTGTGCCGCGGTGATGCGGACGCGGATCCAGTCGG
>DATCCI010000111.1:0-2095 GCA_036511415.1 Acidimicrobiia bacterium | reverse complement strand
ACCTCTTCGCGAGTCAGGCCCAGCGACTCGATGCCGCGTTCTTGGTTCGCGCGGACTGCCACGCGTTCATTGCGATCGTGCCGTTCAACCCATCGTGCGAGTCGAGTGCAGAATTCGCACTCGCCGTCGTACACAAGGGTCAACCGGCCATCCGCCACCGTCCGAAACTACACTGACCAGCAGTGCTGGAGGTTCCGGACCGCTACAACGTCGGCGCCGATCTCCTCGAGCGCAACCTCAAGGCAGGTCGGGAGAACAAGCTGGCGATCCAATCCGCGGCTGGGGACCTCACCTATGGAGAGCTTTACAAGCTTGCCTGCGGGGCGGCCCAGGAGCTGCGCGACCTGGGGGTCAGGCGCGAAGAGCGCGTCCTCATCGTCGGATACGACGGTCCCGGCTGGGTCGCGTCATTCCTCGGCGCGGTCCTGCTTGGCGCCATCCCCGTACCCGTCAACCCGCTGTTGCAGCGGAGCGAGGATTACGACCACTACATCGACGACTCACTTGCCCGTGTCGTGGTCGTCGACGCCAGCACAGAGGAGAAGCTGAAGCCGGCGCTGGCTCGGGCCGCAGGCGTCCCACGCCTGCTGCGCGCGGATCAGATCGCGCCGGGCCCCGAGGTCGCCGCGGCGCCCACTCGCAAGGACGACATGGCGTTCTGGCTGTACAGCTCCGGTTCGACCGGCAAGCCGAAGGCCGTCGTGCATCTCCAGCACGACATCCCGTACACCTGTGTCACGTACGGCGAGCAGGTGCTCGGCATCACCGAGCGCGACACGACCTTCTCCACCACGGGCCTTTTCCACGCGTACGGGTTCGGCAACAATCTCTCCTTTCCCTACTGGGTCGGCGCGACGACGGTGCTGCATGCCGGGCGTCACACGCCGGCAACGGTGCTCGAGACGATCGAGAAGCGACGTCCGACGCTGTTCTTCTCCGCGCCGACGCTCTACAACGCAATCCTCAACTTCGAAGGCGCCGCCGGCCGCAACCTCTCATCGATCCGTCACTGCATCGCCGCCGCCGAAGCGCTGCCGGCGGAGGTGTGGCGGCGTTGGAAGGATGCCTTCGGCCTCGTCATCCTCGACGGCGTCGGCTCGACCGAGATGTTGCACATCTACTGTTCGAACCGGCTCGACGAGCTGCGGCCCGGCTCGAGCGGCAAGCCGGTGCCCGGGTACGAGCTGAAGATTCTTGACGACGAGGGCAAGGCTGTGCCGACTGGAGAGGCCGGTGAGCTCTACGTGAAGGGTGACAGCGCGCTGGCGCTCTACTGGGCTCAGCATGAGAAGACCAAGCGTTCGGTGCTCGGCGACTGGTTCGTCACGGGCGACCGGTACCGGGTCGATGAGGACGGGTTCTTCTGGTACGAGGGACGGTCCGACGACATGATCAAGGTGAGCGGCCTGTGGGTTTCGCCGATCGAGATCGAGTCTGTGCTCATGGAGCACCCGGCGGTTGCCGAGAGCGCGGTGGTCGGCATCGGAGTCGGAGGGTTCATGAAGATCAAGGCGTTCGTGATCACCAAGAAGGACGCGGCCGCGGGAGATGCGCTTTTCGCCGTCCTACAGGAGCACTGCAAGTCGCGCCTTCAGCGCTACCAATACCCGCACATGATCGAGTTCGTGTCAGAGCTGCCGAAGACTGTGACCGGCAAGATCCAGCGCTACAAGCTGCGCGAGCCCGCTCGCGAAACGGCGTCGGCATAATGCCGAAACATATCGCGGTCCTACCGTGCGACGGTGCGGGCAAGGAGGTCGTCCCCGAAGCCGTCAAGGTGCTGCGCGCCGCCGGCGCCGACTTCGAATTCGAGGAGTTCGACGTCAACGCGGATGCCTACATGCGGACCGGCGTCGCCATCCCCGATGATGTGTGGTCCAAGCTCGAGAAGGCGGACGCGATTCTTTTCGGAGCCGTCGGCGATCCCCGCGTGCCGGAATCCGACTATCTCGCGGGGGTCCTGCTTAGGCTGCGCTTCGAGCTCGACCTGTACGTCAACCTGCGGCCGGCGAAGCTCTACGACGACCGCCTGTCACCTCTGCGCCGCGAAGACCGAAGGGCGGTGCACCTGCTCGTGGTCCGCGAAAACACCGAA
>DATCCI010000110.1:0-3112 GCA_036511415.1 Acidimicrobiia bacterium | reverse complement strand
GCGCGCCGGCGAGTACGTCGTACGCGCCGCGGGCACACCGGAGCGGATCGCCGATCTCGCTTGCTTCCTGCGCGACGCGAACGTCACGCTCGCCGCGCTGCAAGCCGGTCGCCGATCGCTCGAAGAGGTCTTCTTGCAGATCACCGCGGAGCAGGCTCGGTAGCGTGAAGCGGAAGGCGCTGATCGCGCAGGCGCGCGCGGAGACCATGTTGCAGCTCCGGCGCGGCGAGAATCTGATCGTCACGCTCGCGATCCCGCTCGGGATCCTCGTCTTCTTCGCCAAGGTCGACGCGATCTCGACCGATTTCGCACATCCCGTCGACTTCTTGGTACCGGGCGTGCTGTCGCTCGCGGTGATGGCGGCCGCGATGGTGTCGCTCGGGATCGCGACGGGCTTCGAGCGCCGGTACGGCGTGTTGAAGCGGCTCGGTTCGACGCCGCTGTCGCGGGGCGGGCTACTCGTCGCCAAGACCGCGACCGTTCTCGCGCTCGAGATCCTGCAAATACTGCTGGTCGTCGCGGTCGGCGTCGCGATCGGCTGGCACGTTCCGGCGGGGATCGTCCCCGCGGTCGGCCTGCTCCTGATCGGCACGATCGCGTTCGCGGGCATCGGCATGCTGATGGCGGGCACGCTGCGGGCCGAAGCGAACCTCGCCGCCGCGAACGGGCTCTTCCTCGTGTTGCTCTTCTTGGGGGGGATGGCGTACCCGCTGGCCAAGCTCCCGACTGTGATGCAGGACTTCGCGAAAGCCCTGCCCGCCGCCGCTTTGTCGGAGACGGTCCGATCAGTGCTGTCGGCGCACGCGTTCCCGGCGGGGGAGCTCGCGGTGCTGATCGCCTGGGCCGTCGGGGCTCCGCTCCTCGCCGCCCGGTACTTCCGCTGGGAGGAGTGACCCCGAGCGCCGCGGGATCAACCGCCGAGTCAGCCGCGGAGCAGCGCGGCCACGGCGGACTCGAGGTCGTGGGAGCTGGTCTGACCGAACAAGCGGTCGCGGACGACACCGTGGGCGTCGATGAAGAGCGTGTCGGGCATCGCGTGCACGTCGTAGCGAGCGGCTACGGGGTTGTCGGTCGAGTCCTCGATGAGCGTGGGGAAGGTGACCCCGAGGCGACGCACGAACGCGCGGGTGTCGTCGGGGAAGTCCTGAAAGTTGACGCCGACGACCGCGACGCGATCACCGTTGTCGTGCTGGGCGCGTTCCAGGATCGGCATGTCCTGCTCGCAGGGATGACACCACGAGGCGAAGAACGTCAGCACCACAGCCCGTCCCCGTAGCGCCGACAACGTCACGGGTTTGCCGCCGAGGTCCGGGAGCGTGAGGTCGGGCGCGAGGCTTCCGACTCGGGCCTTCTTCGGGGTGACGAGCGGGCCGTTGCTCGCCGCGTCGGCCGCGGTCGAGTGGTGTGCGTGCAGGATCAGCGCGAGGACACCGGCCGGGATCGCGAGTGAGACCACGACCAGCGCGACCAGGGCGCCCCGCGAGAGGCGGCGGGAGCTCCCCGCGTCAGCGGACGAAGGCGTCGACGGCAACGGCGACGAACACCAGCATCAGATAGACGTTCGACCACGCGAAGAACCGGATCGCCCGCTGCGCCGACGGCTCGCGCACCAACGCAAAGGCACGCGTGACGAACACTGCGCCGAGGACGAAGACCGCGGCCGCGTACACACGACCCACGTCGCCGGTGAGTGTCATCGCGAACGTGAGTGCGACGGTGATCGTCGCGTAGGCCGCGATCCGACGCGTGGTCAGCTCGACGCCGTGCACGACGGGCAACATCGGCACGCCCGCCGCCGCATAATCGTCGCGGTACTTCAGCGCGAGCGCCCAGAAGTGCGCAGGGGTCCAGAAGAACACGATCGCGAACAGCAGCCACGCGGGGGCCCCGAGACCGTTGCGCACCGCGGCCCAGCCGACGAGGGCCGGCACGGCGCCCGCCGCGCCGCCGATGACGATGTTCTGCACCGTGCGGGGCTTCAGCCACAGCGTGTACACGAAGACGTAGAACAACGTGGCGGACAGCGTCAGCGTCGCCGCGAGGAGGTTCGCGGCACTCGCCAACAACGCGAAGGCGAGAACGTTCAAGACGATTCCGAACGCCAGCGCCCGGGCCGGCACGATCTCGCCGCGCGGGAGCGGGCGTTTGAGCGTCCGCTGCATCAACTGATCGCGGTCGCGTTCGATCCAGCAGTTGATCGTGTTCGCGCCGCCGGCGGCGAGCGCGCCGCCGATCACGACCGCGGCGATCAGACCGAGCGCCGGCAGTCCCTGTTGCGCCAACACCATCGGCGGCACCGCGGTGACCAGCAGCAGCTCGATGACCCGCGGCTTGGTGAGACGGACATACGAACCGATCGTGGCCAGGAGCGGCCGGGGCCGGAGTTCGAGAGGAACGGTGGACTGCAGCATCGGGTACGACGAATCTAGCGGCCGGGCACGCGGATCATCCGACCACGATCTTGCCGACCATCCCCGCGGCCGCGTGGCCGTCGACCGAACACTTGAACGAGTAGGTACCGGCCGCGAGCGTCACCGTTCCGGTCGCCTCCGGATGGTCGGGCGCGACCTTGATCTCGAACTTCTGCGACGAGATCGTGAACGTGTGGTCCTGGCTGCCCTTGTCGTGGAGGGTGATCGTGAGGGGCCCGGGCGAGGCGTTGATCGTCTTCACGTCGAAGCGGAAGGGATCGAAGGCGCTCACGTCGATCTTGCCGCCCGTGGCGGTCTTGGTGCTGCCGGAACCGCCACCTCCGCCGCCGCACGCCGCGAGAAGCAGGCCGAGCGTCAGGAGAATGCACGCCCGACGGACGGCAACCGGCATGCGCCGAGCACGGCGGCGGGACATTTGCGGGCCTCCTCGGAAGAGCACGTCAAAAGAAGCTAGTAGCGGACGCCGCCACGAGCGGGCATCGGGGCGGTCGCGAAGCCCCGCCGCTAGCTGTAGTTCCCAGGCAGGTTGTTCAGCCTGTCGCGGGTAGGCGGCTTGCGGGGGCTTGGTGACCGAGAGCGCCGTGGGGTCGTTGGTGATTGTAGAAGTCGAGCCAGGGTTCGAGCGCTCGGGCGCGATGGTTGCTGGTCCGGTAGACGACGGCGTAAGCCCATTCGCGTTG
>DATCCI010000109.1:0-9263 GCA_036511415.1 Acidimicrobiia bacterium | reverse complement strand
CGACCGACGCGAACTCCACCGGCCTCGTGCTCGTCGCACTGCGGACTGTGAGCGGTGTGGCCGACGACCGGGGCGTCCGCGCCCTCCTCGCGCTGCAAGTGGGCTGCACCGGCGCGGTCGCCGACCGGGGCGCGATCGCGTTCCAGCCCGACGCCACGGGTCTGCTCGTACCCGACACGCTCGCGACGGTGCAGGCAATACCGGCGCTGGCCGAGGTGGCGCTGCCGATCACCGCCGCGACGATCTCGAACGACGTCCCGAACCCGTGCCCCTCGACCCCGACGACGGTCTCCACGACGTCGACGACCGTCGAAGCCACCGGAAGCACGGTCGCGAGCACGGGTTCGACGGTCCCGGCGTCGACCACGACGGTCGCGGCCGCCGCGAGTGACCAACTCCCGCGCACCGGAACGTCGTCCGCGCCGATCGTGATCGTCGCCTTGTGTCTGCTAGTCGCCGGAGCCCTCTTCGTCGCCGGCGCGCGCCGGCGTCGCACATGACGCGGTCGTCGCGTGCGATTGCGCTGACAGCTCTCGTCGCGTTCGCGTTTGCGACGCCTCTGGGCGGGCGCGCCTTGGGGCGGGCGTGCGCGGCCGGTGACGTGCACGTCGCGGTCGTCGTCGACAGCGGCGGCAGCGCCGTAAGCGCGGTGTGCGTGCCGGGCGGCTCCGATGACAACGGTGCAACGATCCTCGCCGCGCGCGCCGCGATGCTGGGAACGCCGCAGCCGCGCTACAGCGCGTCCGGCTTGCTGTGCGCGATCGACGGCGTGCCGAGCACCGGCTGTGGTGTCGCGCACGACGGTCACTACGCGTACTGGTCGTACTGGCACGGCGACGGCGGGAAGTGGTCCTACGCGAACGTCGGTCCGGCCTCGGGACGCGCCGATCCCGGGGTCGTCGAGGGCTGGCGTTGGCAGCCCGACGGCTCCGCGCTCCCAACGGATCCGCCGCCACGCGGACCGGCCGACGCCACCGCGATCTGCGCGCCGGTACCTCCGCGCCCCACTGCACCGCCGACCACGGTCGCGTCCCCATCGCCGCCCACGGTCGCGCCCGCGACTCGACCGTCCGTATCGGGCGGCGCGCAGCAGGAGCCGAGCACCCCGCCCGCGACCGGGCCGCATTCATCGAGACCCGTCTCGCCGCCGGCGCGACGGGGGAGTGCCGTCGCGGTCACGACCGCTACGACCGCCGGCGGGAGTTCGTCGAGCCGTGCGCCGGGCGAGTCGTCGTCCTCGTCGATCGCGATCTCGGTGCGCGGCATTGCCGCGGCTCCTCCGGGCCGCTCCGCCGGCGGCGCGCCGGTCGGACTCCTCGTGGGCGTGTCGCTGGTAGTCGCGTTGGGCGCGGGCGGCGCGATCGCGCAGCGCCGACGCCGGCCCGCTTCGTGAGGCCGCGCGCGCTGCATCCGCTCGCATGGTGGATCTGGGCCCTCGCGCTCGCGATGGCCGCCTTGCGAACGACGAATCCACTCCTGTTGGCCTTGCTCGTCGCGGTCGCGTGGCTCGTGGTCGCCGCCCGGCGCCCGAACGCGCCGTGGGCCCGATCCTTCGGCTCGTTCCTGCGCTTCGGGCTCGCGATCGTCGTTGTCCGCATCGTCTTGCAGATGTTGTTCGGGGAAAGGCTGCCGGGACACGTGATCTTCTCGCTGCCACAGGTCGCCCTGCCGGCGTGGGCGGCGGGTGTGACCTTGGGTGGCGCGGTGACGACCGAGTCGGTCGTCGCCGCGTTCAACGAAGGGCTGCAGCTCGCGACGTTGATCGCCTGCGTGGGTGCCGCGAACAGCCTCGCGAGCCCGTACCGTCTGCTGCGCGCGGTCCCTTCGGTGCTCTACGAGCTCGGCGTCGTCGTGACGGTTGCGCTCTCGTTCGCGCCTCAGACGGTTGTCGCTGCGGCCGGCATACGAGACGCGCGCCGGCTCCGCGGTCGTCCTCATCGTGGGCTGCGCGGGTTGCGCGGTCTCGCGGTTCCCGTTCTCGAAGGAGCACTCGAACGTTCCCTCGACCTCGCGGCGTCCATGGACAGCCGCGGGTACGGCCGGCGGGGCGATATGCCCGACGGTCGTCGACGGGCCGGCCAGGCCGCAACACTCCTCGGCACGCTGGCGATCATCGTCGGCGTCTTCGGCGTGCTCGACGGCGGCGCACCCGTCGTCCTCGGACTCCCGATGCTCGCGCTCGGCGCGGTGTTGCTCGTCGCGAGCCTACGCGCCGCGAAGTCGAGTTCCACCCGGTCGCGCTATCGCCCCGATCCGTGGGAAACGCCGGAGTGGCTGACGGTCGCGGCCGGTGTGAGCGCGCTGGGAGCGCTCGTTGCCGCCGGCCATCTCGGGATCGGCGGGCTCCACCCCGACTACAGCCCGCTCGTCGCGCCCGGGCTTCCCCTGCTTCCGGTGATCGGCATACTCGCGGCTGCGACGCCGGCCTTCGCGTCTCCGCGACTCCCGGTCGAGACCACGCCGTGATCACGTTCGACCACGTGACGTTCACGTATCCGGACGCGTCGGCTCCCGCGTTGATCGATGCGGACTTCGCCGTCGACGAGGGCGAGTTCTTCCTCGTCGTCGGGGAGACGGGTGCCGGAAAGTCGACGCTGCTGCGAGCCGTGAACGGGCTCGTACCCCACTTCACCGGCGGTACCTTGCTCGGACGCGTCGCCGTCGACGGCATCTCTACCGTCGCACCGCCGCGGGAGCTCGCCGACCGCGTCGGCGTTGTCGGTCAGAATCCGACCGCGAGCTTCGTTACCGACACGGTCGAGGACGAGCTCGCGTACGCGATGGAAAACCTCGGCGTCGCGCCCGATGTGATGCGCCGCCGCGTCGAGGACGTCCTCGATCTTCTCGGCATCGCTGCGCTTCGACGGCGAACACTCGGAACGCTCTCGTCGGGTGAAGCACAACGAGTTGCGATCGGTTCGGTGCTCACGGCATCGCCGCGTGTCCTCGTCCTCGACGAGCCGACCTCGGCGCTCGACCCCGGCGCGGCCGAGGACGTGCTGGCCATCCTCACCCGCCTCGTCGACGATCTCGGGCTCACCGTGCTCCTCGCCGAGCATCGACTGGAGCGGGTCGTGCAATACGCGACGCGTATTGCAGTCGTCGGCGCAGACAGCCGGCTGACAGTCGGATCGCCGGTGGCCATGATGGCCGCCGCACCCGTTGCGCCGCCGGTGGTCGCGCTTGCACGCCTTGCCGGCTGGACGCCACTGCCGCTGTCGGTACGCGACGCGCGGCGGGCGGCGCGACCGCTGCTCGAGCGTCTCAATTCGATCGCGCCGTCGGCTCGGATCGCGCCGACGTTCGGCGAGCCGGTCGCCCGCATGACGGACGTGGCCGCCCGGTACGGACCAACCGACGTGCTCCACGACGTCGACTTCTCGATCGCCCGCGGTGAGATCGTCGCCGTCATGGGACGCAACGGCGCGGGAAAGTCGACCCTCTTGCGACTTCTCGCGGGCCTCATGCGCCCGACCGCGGGACGCATCGCCGTCGAGGGCACTGCACCACACGCGTTGGGGGCATCTGCTCTCGTCCGCAGTGTCGGCCTCGTCCCCCCCGATCCGAGCGCGCTCCTGTACGAGCGCACGATCGCGTCCGAATGCTCGGTCGCCGACCGCGAGCATCGGCTTCCCGCGGGAACGACCCGCGAGACCCTCGATCGCATCGAGTCCGGACTCGACCCGGACCGCCATCCGCGCGACTGTTCGGAAGGCCAACGACTCGCGCTCGCGCTCGCGGTCGTACTCGCTCCCGCACCGCCGCTCATTCTCCTCGACGAGCCGACGCGCGGCCTCGACTACGCGGCCAAGGCCCGTCTCTCCGGCATCCTTCACGACCTCGCGGCGACGGGCCACGCCATCGTGTTGGCCACGCACGACGTCGAGCTCGTCGCCGAGACTGCCACCCGCGCCGTCGTGCTCGCGGACGGCGAGATCGTGTCGGACGGTCCGGCCCGCGACGTCGTCTGCCACTCGCCGGTGTTCGCCCCCCAGGTCGCCAAGATCCTCGCACCCGCCGAATGGCTCACGGTCGCCGAAGTCTCGGCCGCCCTCGCGTCATGACCGCGGTCGCGTCTGGGCAGATCCGGTTCCAGTGGCGGTCGAGCCTGTTGCTCGCCGCCGCCTCGGCGGCGGGAATCGCGGCGTTCACGTGGCCGCTGTTCACGCGGCCTCGCGGCAGCGAGAACCTTGCCCATACCGGCGACGCGCCGTGGGTGTTCATCGTGCTCGTTCCGCTCCTCGTCGGCATCTTGCTGTCCGAGATCGCCGACGGCGCGCTCGACGCCAAGGCGGTCGCGATGCTGGGCGTGCTCGTCGCGTGCGGTGCCGCGTTGCGTGCACCGAGCACCGGCGTGACCGGCTTCACGGGCGTGTTCTTCTTGCTCATACCGGGCGGGCGCGTCTTCGGCCGCGGCTTCGGGTTCGTCCAAGGCGCGCTGACCATGTTCGCGTCGGCGTTGCTCATCGGTGGCGTCGGTCCGTGGTTACCGTTCGAGATGCTGTGCACGGCGTGGGTCGGGTTCTTCGCCGGTTGCCTCCCGCACGCCCGGGGACGCTCCGAGCTCGCGCTCCTCGCCACCTACGGCGCGATCGCCGGCCTTGCGTACGGCCTGGTGATGGACATGTGGTTCTGGCCGTTCGGCACGTCGGGGACGCAGCTCCACTTCATCGCGGGCGCGGCGATCACCGAGAACCTCCGCCGGTTCTGGGCCTTCCACGTTGCCAGCGCGCTCGGCTTCGACATCCCTCGCGCCGCCGGCAACGCCCTCCTCGTCCTCGTCGCCGGGACTCCGGTGCTCGCGGCACTGAGACGCGCCGCACGACGCGCGGCGTTCGGCGCGCCCGTGCACTTCGCGCCGGCCGAGACGCAATCGAATCTCGAGCCCCAGACGAGGCCCTGAGCCGGGCGGTAGTCAGCACTCGTTGCGGTCGCCGACGAAGACGGCGAGGTCTCCTCGTTGCCACTGGAGCGTCGCGGTCAAGTGGGCGTCGCGCAGCCACTGCAACTGCTCGTCGACCCGACTGGGCTTGTCGTATCCCTCGTCGAGCGGAGTCACGACATCGGCCGGGTCGACCGGGACGATCACGTCGGCGAGCACGAAGCGACCGCCCGGAGCAAGGCGTGTCGCGACGCGGCGGAACAGCGCAGCCTTCTCGGGTGCGTCGAGGTGGTGTACCGCGAGCGCCGACACGACGAGATCGAACGGTCCTTCGGGCAGGTCGTCCTGCAACCGCGCGACGCGCAGGTCGGCGCCGGGGACGACCTTTCGCGCAACCGCGAGCATGCGGTCGCTCTCGTCGATGCCGATCAGCCGGGCCGTCGGATGGCGACCCGCGACCCGGCGCAGTGTCTCGCCGGTGCCGGTCCCGAGATCGAGAACCGTCTCGGCGGCGACCGCTTCCGTCGCGTCCGCGACGACCTGTTGTAGGTGCTCATAGGCGGGGACTTCGGCGCGCACCATGTCGAGATACGTGTCGGGGTCGAAGTGGAACTGCTCAGCCATGACACATCCCGACCGACACTACCGAGCACATTCAATGCGGGCACGGCCGACGAGCGACCGACGCTCGAACCGCCTTACATCGTGCTCGGGGGTGCGAAGGTGATCGTGAATCCGTTGCCGTACGGTACGACGTCACCGTCGGGCTTGAAAAAGTCTTTGGTCTTACGAGCCACGCCGATGCCGTCGCGACCTGTTCCGGTCCAGTCTCCGACCAGGGGGACATCGCCGCCGCATGCACCGTCACCGAAGACTCTCCACGTCACCGAGCCGTCGGAATGTCTGAGGTGGAAGACGTTGCCACGAACGACACCGATCTGAGTTCGGCTCTCCCCATCCCATCGGCCGGTAATCGGCAAATCGCCGTGCGCGAACCCGTTGCCGAACGTGATCGTCGACACGGAACCGTCACCGTGTCGGAGAAAGAAATACTTCCCGTGCACAATGCCGATCTGATCGTGTGCGCCGTCCCACGCACCGACGATCGGGATGTCGCCGTGTGCGATGCCGGAGCCGTAGCGAATGGGTTCACGGCGACCGCGCAGGAAGAAGCAGTTCTCACGGACCACGCCGACGTCGGCCGTGCCGTCACCGTTCCAGTCGCCGACAATGGGGATGTCGCCGTTCTCGATGCCGGCGCCGAAGGTGATCGGGTCCGGTCCGCCTCGCAGGTGGAACGTGTTCCGGCGGACGACGCCGACGTCCGCCGGTCGCGAGCGGCCGTTCCAGCGGCCACAAATCGGAATATCGCCCGTGATTCCGAGACCCATCGGGCCGACACGGGGGACAGGCTGGCCGCGCGCAACGGCGCCGACAGCAGACGTCGCAACCGCCGCACGGCCCTTCCGCAGTGGCACCGCACCCTCCCTGATAGCGGATGGCTCTGACAGACCCGTCCCGGTCCGAACCAACCCGCTCGCCCCGCCCAGGGCAAGTACACAAAGCATAAGCGAATAGGGGCGGCGCGTGCTCTACGAGTTTGCGGAAGTTTGTGTGAACAAAAGGGCGGCGCGTCTGTGTACGACCGAGCCCCCCGGTTTCATTTCTCTTTCGTCAACCGGAGCAGTGGCGCGTGAACACTCGACGAAGCGTTGCGATGACCCACTTGAGCCCCAGGCGTCCCGTGCTCGCACCACTGTGAAGGAGCGGGCACTATTCGACCCTCGCGAGATGGCGATCCGACAAACGGAGTCTTTTCACGAGTGGCCGTGCAGCATTCGCGAGCCCTCAGGGCTTTGTAGGGGAGATGGACGAATCGGAGTTCGAGGGCTGGTATTTGCTTCATCACGCGCGTCTGGTGAACAGCCTCTACCTCGTCTGCAGTAACGCGGATGCGGCGCGAGAAGCGACGGACGAGGCGTTCGCACAGGCGGCGTCCCGCTGGTCTCGGGTACGCGAGATGGAGTCGCCGATTGGATGGACGTGCAAGGTGGCCCTCAACCGCTTGCGGCGCGACACCAAGCGGCGGCGGCGCGAGAGCGACCTTTGGCAGCAGCAATCTTCATCGATCCTGCCGGTACCACGCTTGGAGCATCCAGAGGTTTGGGACGCGGTCCGCGCGCTGCCACCGAAGCAGCGCACCGCGACCGTGTTGCGCTACGTCGCTGACCGCCCGGAAGCCGAGATCGCCGACATCCTGGGCGTCTCACGATCGACGGTTGCCTCGAACCTCACCCGTGCACGAGCAGCACTAGCCGAGATGCTCGGCGACCAACGACAAAGCGAGATGGACCGTGACCGACCTGCATGAAGTCGCGGCGGAGTACGCCGCCGTCGCCATCGTTGCCGCCACTCCCGCCCGCGTCATCGTGGCTCGGGGCCGCCGGCTACGGGCTCGACGTCGCCGTCGTCGCGTCATCGGCACGGTCGTACTCATCGCCGCGGTCCCAACCGTCGCGCTCGCGACGATACGCGCTCACCGCGAGTCGAGCGTGAAGGTGATCGCACCGCCACCGATGGCTGTGCTGCCCCTCCCGTCACGCTCCCCGACGACAGCCAACCAGGGCCATGTTGATCCCGCGGTGTGGTTCATCCGACCTGGCCACGACGTAATGAGCACGTCGAAGTCGTTTACGGCCTACGTCACCCGGCTGGCCTGTAACGATGGTGTGACCGGAGCCGTCCTTGCGCCGACCATCAAAGCCAGTGACACACGTGTCGTGGTGACGTTCACGGTCGAGGCCGGGCAGCCTGGCATGCACACGTGCATCGGCAACCGTCCCGTTCCGGTCGTCGTCAACCTCGGCGAGGTCGTCGGACAACGGCAGTTGGTCGATGGTGCATGCCGTTCAGGCGGGGAGGCTGCGAAGACGTCGTTCTGTGTCGACGGCTCGGTGCGCTGGGACCCGAGAGGCGCATAGCTGCGATGCGCCGACTCGTCTGAGCAACCCGCCTCGGGCAGTTCCAGTCGACCCACTGTCGAGATCCTGACAGGATGAGGCGGAACGGTGCTCGACACTCGGGAGGAACGATGAGGAAGGCCACTCGTCGGGGCGCGATCCCTTTCACGCTCGCCGTTGTACTCCTGACCGGCGCCATGCTGCCATCGGCTGCGCTGCCGGCGAAGGTCGCTCCTGGTGACCGGGCGTTCTACATACTGCCTCCCGGCAACTACGGCGGCCTTCCGACGACCGCGAACTCGCTCGACCAGCTGCCCCTCTACGACGGCCTCACGCCGTTGCGCGGCAAGGTCACCGACGCCGACATCGCACGTTCGTACCTTCCGGAGAACTTCAAGCCCGTCGGCGCTACGCACGTCGAGGCGACCGGCCACCCGGGCACCACGATCGTCTACGACGCCTACGGCGTGCCTCACATCACCGGCCGTACGCGCGCGGATCTCGCGTTCGGCACCGGATGGGTGACGGCGCGCGACCGAGGTTTGCTCATCCAACTCGGTCGCGGGCCCGCACGTGCCGCGGTGGCCGACATCCCGGGCATCAATGCGTTCGGCCTCGTGACGAGCGGCCAGTCGTTCGTGCCGAGCGCGCGGACCGAGCAACTTGTGACCGACCAGCAGAAGGTCCTCGTCGCCACCTATGGCGACAAGGGGCGCCAGGTCATCGCCGACGCGCAGGCCGAGGCCGACGGCGTCAACGCGTACTACAAGGCGCACAACATGCAGCAGCCACCCGTGACGGTCAACGACGTGATCGCGGTGACCGCGTTCATCGGTTCCATCTTCGGTGCCGGCGGAGGCGCCGAGGCATCCAACGCCGAGTTCCTCTCGAAGCTCGAGAACCACCTCGGCACCACCAAGGGTCGCAAGGCGTGGGAGGACGCCATGCTCCTCGACGACCCCGAGGCGCCGACGACGATCACCCGTCGGTTCGACTACGGACCGCGCACCGGCGGCCCGGTGACCGGCGCGGTGACGATCGACGAAGGCTCGATCCAGTCGCTCGATCCGGTGCAGCCGATCTCCGGGGCGCACCCGGCAACGAGCGTTTCCAAGGCTCTCGCGACCTCGCCGTACACCGCCCCCACCTACCCGGCCGCGGGTCCTGTGCCCTACAAGCAGATGTCGAACTTCCTGGTGGTGAACCCGGCGCGCTCGGCCACAGGCAACACGCTCGCGGTGATGGGACCTCAACTGGGCTACTACTACCCGGAGATCGTCGAGCAGGAGCAACTCAGCGGGCCCGGCATCGAGGCGCAGGGCGTCGGCGTGCCGGGCATGTCGATGTACATGCTGATCGGTCGTACGCCGAACTACGCATGGAGCCTCACGTCCGCGAACAACGACGTCCGCGACGTGTTC
>DATCCI010000108.1:0-3146 GCA_036511415.1 Acidimicrobiia bacterium | reverse complement strand
CACGTCGTAGCCGGGCCAGTCGCTCAGGTGTACCGACGCATCGGCACCGGACAGGTTGCGGAACAGCTCGTCGGACACGAACGGGCAGAACGGGGCGAGAAGCTGGGAGACGGTGAGCAGCGCCCGGTGCAGCGTCGCGTGCGCGGCGCGATCCGACGACTTCCAAAAGCGCGGCCGCGACCTGCGCACGTACCAGTTCGACAGGTCGTCGACGAGCTCGGTCAGTGCCTGGGTCGCCGCGAGCGCGTCGAACTGCTCCAGGGCTTCGGTTGCAGTCCGCACCGTGCGGTGCACGCGGGAGGTGATCCAACGGTCGAGAACGTGTACAGGCGGCTCGGTGATTGCGCTCGCGCCCGGTTCCCAGCCGTCGATGTTCGCGTACGTGACGAAGAACGAGTAGGTGTTCCACAGCGTCAGGAGGAATTGACGCTTCGCCTCGTCGATCCCGGCCTCGGAGACGCGCTTGGTGGTCCAAGGCGATCCCGACGAGAACATGTACCAGCGCAACGCGTCGGCGCCACGCTCGGCGAGGACCGGCACGGGGTCGATCACGTTGCCGCGCGACTTCGACATCTTCATGCCGTCACCGTCGACGATGTGTGCGAGGCACAGCACGTTGCGATACGGCGCCCGGGCAAAGACCATCGTGTTCACCGCGAGCAGCGAGTAGAACCAGCCCCGGGTCTGGTCGATCGCTTCGCAGATGAAGTCGGCAGGGAAGTGGCTGTCGAACTCGTCGACGTTCTCGAACGGATAGTGGAACTGCGCGGACGGCATCGATCCCGAGTCGAACCACGCGTCGAGCACGGGCTCGACCCGGTACGCGGTGCCCTTCGTGCAGCCCCGGCAGGCGATGGTGATGTCGTCGACGAACGGCCGGTGAAGGTCGACGCCGGTGAGGTCGCGCCCGGAGAGCTCGGCGAGCTCGGCGACCGAACCGACGCACGTCTCGTGGTCGCAGTCGGGACAGCGCCACACCGGGATCGGCGTGCCCCAGTAGCGGTCGCGCGACAGCGCCCAGTCGACGTTGTTCTCCAACCAGTCGCCGAAGCGCCCGTGCTTGATGTGCTCGGGGTACCAGTTGATGGTCTCGTTCTGCTGCAGCAGCGCGGGCTTGTAGGCGGTCGTTCGCGCGAACCACTCGGGCTTCGCCCAGTAGATGAGTGGCGTGTCGCAACGCCAACAGTGCGGATACGAGTGGGAGTAGTCGACGACGGCGATGATCCGGCCGCGTGCGGCGAGGTCGTCGATGAGCTCGGGGTCGGTGTCCTTCACGAACCGGCCCGCGTACGGCGCGCCGACGACGGGTTCGAAGCGCGCCGCGTCGTTGACCGGGTTGACGATCGGTAGTCCCTCACGCTCGCCGATCTCACGGTCGATCTCGCCGAAGGCGGGGGCGAGGTGCACGATTCCGGAGCCGTCGTCGATGGTGACGAAGTCGTCGGCGACCACGGTGAAGGCCCGCTCGCCCTCGACGGTGAGGAGCGTGAACGGCGGCTCGTAGCGTGCGCCGACCAGGGACGCGGCGGCGACCTCGGCGACGATCGCGGCGTCGGGCCCGAGCACGTCGGCGACGCGGGCGCGGGCCATGACCAGGTCGCGCCCGCCTTCGGGGGCGCGGACCCGTACGTAGTCGATTGCAGGACCGACCGCGGCGGCGACGTTCGACGGCAACGTCCAGGGTGTCGTCGTCCAGACCAGCAGGTCGTCGTCGCGGCCGACGAGCGGGAACCGGACGTAGACGGACGGCTCGGTGACGTCGCGATACGCGCCCGGCTGACCGAGCTCGTGGCTCGACAGCGCGGTGCCGCACCGCCCGCAATAGGGGACGACCTTGAACCCCTCGTAGATCGCGCCGGCGTCCCAGATCGTGCGGAACAGCCACCACACGGTCTCGATGTACTCGTTCGACAAGGTCCAATAGGCGTCCGCAGTGTCGATCCACATCCCGATGCGTGAGGTGAGCGACTGCCAGACCTCCACGTAGCGCTGGACCGATGCCCGGCACTTGGCGTTGAAGCGCTCGATGCCGTAGTCCTCGATCTCGAACTTCGCGGAGAAGCCGAGCTCCTTTTCGACCTCGACCTCGACTGGTAATCCATGGCAGTCCCACCCGCCCTTGCGAGCCACGTGCTTGCCCCGCATCGTGTGGAACCGCGGGTAGAGGTCCTTGAAGAGCCGCGCCCACACGTGGTGGATTCCGGGCCGGCCGTTCGCGGTCGGCGGACCCTCGTAGAAGACCCATTCCGGGGCGTCCGCACGGCGGCGTAGCGATTCGCCGAACACGTCTTCCTCCCGCCAGCGGGCCAGCATCGCCTCTTCGAGCGCGACGAGGTCGAGCGACGGATCAACCGGGCGGAACATGGCGGCAACGATACCGGCGACTCGCTCGTGGGTAGTGGGCCGCTCGTGAATCGCGCAGTCGAGCGGCTAGCATCCCCCGAATGCTCCGGTGCTCACTCTGGTTGCGCGCGGTGGTCTGCACTGCGTTGGTGGTCGCGTCGGGAGCCGTCGGCTCGGTGCTCGTCGCGCATCCCGCGTCGGCCGCGGCCGCCCACGACGATCAGGTCTACGCGTTCGGGAGCGCGACCTTCCAGGGCTCGACCAGTGGACTCGCGCTCTCGCGTCCGATCGTCGCGATGGCGACGACGGCGGACGGCAAGGGTTACTGGCTGCTCGCCTCCGACGGCGGTGTGTTCTCGTTCAACGCGCCGTTCTACGGCGCGTTGGCCGGATGGCGTCTCGCGCAGCCCGTCGTCGGCATGACCGCGACACCGAGCGGTCACGGCTATTGGATCGTCACCGCCGACGGTTCGGTGTTCCCGTTCGGCGACGCGCGTGTGTTCGGGATGATGTCGAACGTGCGGCTCAACGCGCCCATCAGGTCGCTCGTTGCCGGGCCGGGCGGTTTGGGCTACTGGCTGTACGCGGCCGACGGCGGTGTGTTCTCGTTCGGCTCGGCGCGCTTCCACGGCTCGACGGGCTCGATGCGCCTCAACGCCCCGGTCGTCGGCATGGCGTCGACGCCCACCGGCGGGGGCTACTGGCTGGTGGCGACCGACGGCGGGATCTTCTCGTTCGGCGACGCCCGCTTCTTCGGTTCGACGGGCTCGATGCGCCTCAACGCGCCGGTCGTCGGCATGGCG
>DATCCI010000107.1:0-8950 GCA_036511415.1 Acidimicrobiia bacterium | reverse complement strand
CGATCCTGACCAGACCTGGCTACGTTTCAGACCGGCCGGCGAACCTGAGGTGAGGTGCGACGATGGTTGAGGGAGCACAGGCCGCGGCGGGTTGGTATCCAGACCCGGAGAATCCCGGCCGGCAGCGATATTGGGATGGTGCGTCATGGGGACCAGTGGGGGCCGCACCTCCACCTCCCCCTCCGCCTCCGGCCGGAAATACCTTCGGGCAACCGCCTGCCGCCGTGGCTCCGGCCGGCATGTACTTCGACCCGGCGAGCGGGCTGCTGTTGCCGAACGGTGTGCAACTTGCATCGATCGGCCGCCGCATCGGCGCGTGGTTCCTCGCGATTCCGTTGGCGATCGTCACTCTCGGGATCGGCTACGTCATCTGGGGGCTGATCGTCTGGGGACGGGGTCAGACGCCGGCACTTCAGGTACTGGGAATGCGGTGCTGGCGACCGGAGACCAATCGAGTCGCGACCTGGGGATGGATGGCGCTGCGCGAGATCATCGGGCGCCTCGTCGAGGGCATCCTGAGCATCATCACGCTGTTGGCTTCCTTCATTCTCATGTGCGCCGGCAAGGAACGTAAGACCATCCACGACCACATCGCGGGCACCGTCGTCCTCCACGACCCAAACCACGTGCTCATGACCTAGCCACCGACCGGGCGGTTGCACGCCGTGGACCGGTCGCCAGATCCGAACGCGAACCCGATCACGCGCTGGTCGCCCAACTGACCGACGCGATGCGGCTTCACCGAGGTGCCGGCGCGCCATACTTGGATCTGGTTGCGAGAGAGCTCCGCATCGAGCAGTGCAGGGGCGGGCTCTGCGTGATTGACGATGGACGTCAGGCGACGCCGGGAGCTACGACGCCGGCTTCGTAGGCCATCATCACGAGTTGCGCACGGTCGCGGGCGTTGAGCTTGGTCAGCAGCCGACTCACGTGGGTCTTGGCCGTCGCGTGCGCCATGAACAACGTGTTGGCGATCTCGGCGTTGGACATGCCCCGCGCGACCGCAGCCAACACCTCGGTCTCCCGCGGCGTCAGCGTTTCGAGCGCGAGGGTCGGCTCGGCCACGGGCGGAACGTCGCGCCGCACGAACTCCTCCACGAGGCGTCGGGTGATGCGCGGTGCGAGGAGCGCTTCGCCGGCGGCGACCACGCGCACGGCGGCGAGCAGTTCGTCGGGCAAGGTGTCCTTGAGGAGGAATCCGCTCGCGCCGGCGCGCAGCGCGTCGAATACGTACTCGTCGAGGTCGAACGTGGTGAGGATGAGCACACGGGTGGAGGAGAAGCGTTCGTCGGACGTGATGCGGCGCGTAGCTTCCACGCCGTCCATCTCGGGCATGCGAATGTCCATGAGGATGATGTCGGGTCGCTCGCGGGCCACGAGCTCCAGGGCTTCGTGTCCGTTCGCGGCGTCACCGACGACCTCGATGTCGTCGGCGGTACGCAGGAGCACCGAGAAGCCGCCGCGCACGAGGGCCTGATCGTCGGCCACGGCGACGCGGATCATGCAACCGGCTCCACGTCGTAGGGCAACTGCGCGACGACCCGGAACCCGCCCTGCGCGCCGGGGCCGGTGTCGAGGGAGCCGCCGTACACGGCGACGCGCTCGCGCATCCCGACCAGTCCGTGGCCGCCGGACCGAGCGCCGTTCGGGCCGCGGCCGTCGTCGGCTACTTCGATCAGCAGCACCCCGGATGCGTTGTCGAGCCGCACGGTGGCCCGCTGCGCACGCGCGTGGCGAAGTGCGTTGGTGAGTGCCTCCTGCACGATGCGATAGGCGGCGAGTCCCACACCGGTCGGCAGATCTTCGACGCCGCCCGCGACCTGCACGTCGACGGCAAGCCCCGCGCTGGTCACTTCCTGCGCCAGCCGCGGCAAGTCGGCGAGCCCCGGCGCCGGTGTGTAGGCCGGCATCCCCTCGGCGTTGCGGACCAAGCCCAGTAGCCAGCGGATCTCGGCCAGGCTCGCCCGGCTCGTGCGGGAGATGTTCTCGAGCGAACGCCGCGCTTCTTCCCGGTCGCTGTCGAGCACGTGCATTCCCACGCCCGCCTGCACCGCGATCACACCGAGGGAGTGCGCGACGACATCGTGCAGCTCCTGCGCGATGCGCAACCGCTCGTCGGCCGCGGCCCGCAGCGCGGCGTCGGCTTGTTCGTCCGGGAACGTGTCGATGCGCTGCCGGCGCGCTTGCATGGTCCAGCCGACGAACATGGCCGTGCCGAAAGCAGCGACGCTCGTCAACAGCTGTCCGGCACCGAACCCCGGCGCATCGCCGATGACGATGCCGAAGAGCAACGCGACCATCACTCCGGCCGTCGCGATCACTTCGCGGGCCGGGCGATACGCGCCGACCGTGTACGCGCCGACGAGCAGAACGAACGGCAACGCACCCTCGTCGTAACCCCGAACCATGAGGGTTCCGATCGCAGCCGTGGTGGCAAGGAACACGGTGGCCGGCGCCCGGCGCCGCAGGTAGTAGGGGAGCGTGCCCCCGAGGATCAGGGCGAAGGCGATCGCATCGCGATCCTTGTAGACGTAGTTGGGGTCCGCTCCCCGCTTCCCGCCGGTGGTGAGCAGTCCGACCAGCACGATGAGCGTGCCGAGCACCGCGTCGACGGCCCACGGGGGCGCCTGCTCCAGACGCGGGAGCGACCGCGTCACGACCGCTGGGACTCGAACCTCCCGACCATAACCAGCCCCGTTCGGCGCCGCCTCCGCCTGTGGGTGGAAGCGCGCGTACGTCTCGGGATGTACGCGCCGGGTCGCGCGGGGCTCATCCCCGCGACCGGGGTCGCACGACGAATGGCCCCCGAGGCCGACGACGCCGAACGGCTGACGGCGCATCGTTCGTATCGAGGCCACCGACACCGGCGGCACCAAGCACAACACAAGGCAAGGGAGGGACGATGACCATCACCGATCGCCAAGGACGCAACCACCCGACCGCCGTCACCGACACTGCATCGGATTCGCCGGTACTCGAAGTGCCTTCGTACGAGGGGTCGAAGGTCATGATCCCCCAGTACTCGCGGCGGTCGATCCTCGCGATCTGGGCGGCCGCGGCCGTTCCGATGGGTGTGCTGTCGTGGATCGTCGCGCCGGCGTGGGCCCATTCGCTCCACGGAAGCTCGCCGCTCGTGCGCGCCCTCTTGCTCTGCTTCACGGCCGGTCTGGTGTGGCAGTTCATGCTCGTCATCGGGCTCGTTTGGTACGAGCAGCGCAACCTGCGGTGGGCGACATTGCGCGATGCGCTCTGGCTGCGCCGGCCGCGGAACCCCAAGAGCGGTCGCATCGGCGGCAAGACCTGGTGGATCGTCGTACCGCTGATCGTCGCCCTGGCGGCCGAGGAGATGATCCCGGTGGTGTCGCACGCCGCGAATCGGGACTTCGGCATCTTCATGGGATCCAACGCGGGTCACACGTTCATGCACGGCGCGTGGGGCTGGTTCGCACTGATCATCGTCATGATGACGTTCAACACGATCCTGGGCGAGGAGTTGCTCTTCCGCGGCTTCCTGTTGCCCCGCATGAACGGCGCCTTCGGAGATCGCGACTGGATCGCCAACGGTGTGCTTTTCGCCACCTACCACCTGCACGAACCGTGGGTGATCATCCCGAGCGCGCTGGTTGACACGTTGGTCATCGCCGGCCCGTCGAAGCGCTACCGCAGCGCATGGGTCGGCATCGCCGTCCACAGCGCGCAGAGCGTGCTGTTCGTCTTCGTGATGCTCGCGCTGGTGCTGTAGCAGCGTCGCGAAGCCGACGCGACGTGCGCGGCCCGATCGGAGGAGCCTCAACCTCCGGTCGGGCCGCATCGTCTCGCGAGCTCCGCGAACGCCGGCGAACTTCGCAGGTTGGAGCGACGGGTGCCAAGGCCACGAACCATCCTCGAAGCGGGCGTGGCAGGCTGGGTCGATGACCGACGACCGCAAGATCGTGATCATCGGAGCCGGCCCCGCCGGCCTCACTGCTGCATACGTCCTGAACAAGCGCGGAGTGCAGAGCACGGTGCTCGAATCCGACACCGTTGTCGGCGGGATCAGCCGTACCGCAACGGCCGACGGCTGGCGCTTCGACATCGGCGGACACCGCTTCTTCACGAAGGTGCAGCCCGTGGAGGACCTCTGGTTCGAGATCCTCGGGCCCGATGACTTCCTCCGGCGGCCGCGGCTCAGCCGCATCTACTACCGGGGCAAGTTCTACGACTACCCGATCTCTCCGACGAACGCGCTGAGGAACCTCGGGCCGATCGAAGCGTTGCGCTGCGTCGGTTCGTACCTCTGGGCGCGAGCTCACCCGCCGAAGGACAAGTCAACGCTCGAAGGGTTCGTCGTCTCGCGCTTCGGGTGGCGCTTGTACGGACACTTCTTCAAGACCCAGAGCGAGAAGGTCTGGGGTGTCCCGTGCACCGAGATACAGGCCGATTGGGGAGCGCAGCGCATCAAGAACCTCTCGCTCTTCCGAGCGGGGTGGGAGGCGATCAAGCCCAAGCGCGTACGCGCCAAGGCTGCGAAGTCGAAGCAGGTCACGAGCCTGATCGAGGAGTTCAACTACCCCAAGTACGGCCCCGGGATGATGTGGGAGCGTTGCGCCGACCTCGTCACCGCACAGGGAACCAAGATCACGTTCGACGCGACGGTGACGAAGGTCGAGCACCGCGACGGCAAGGCGGTCGCGGTGACCGCTGCCACCGGCGGTGCACCGTCCCGTCACGAGTGCACCGACGTGATCTCGTCGATGCCCATCGGCGCACTCCTGCGCTCGATGGACCCTCCGCCGCCCGAGGACGTCATCGCCGCGGCGGACGCGCTCCGCTACCGCGACTTCATCACCGTCGCGCTCGTCGTGCCCGAGTCCGCCGGGTTCCCGGACAACTGGATCTACATCAATGACAAGTCCGTCGAAGTCGGTCGCATCCAGAACTTCGGCCAGTGGTCGCCGTACCTGGTCAAGGACGGGCGCACGTGCCTCGGCCTCGAGTTCTTCGTGTGGGAAGGCGACCACATGTGGACGAAGGACGACGCCGACCTGATCGAGCAAGGCAAGCGCGAACTCCACGAGATCGGGCTGCTCGACGACCCGTCGGTCGTCGAGGACGGGTTCGTGGTCCGGATGCCGAAGGCGTACCCGATGTACGACGCGGCCTACAAGGACAACGTCGAGCGTCTCGCGCAATGGATCGCCGAGCACACGCCCAACGTGCATCCGGTCGGGCGGAACGGCATGCACCGCTACAACAACCAGGACCACTCGATGCTCACTGCAATGCTCTCGGTCGAGAACATCTTCGGCGCTCACCACGACGTGTGGAACGTGAACGTCGAGGAGGAGTACCACGAGGAGAAGGTCGCCGCCCCTCCGCATCCGAACCAATGACGTGCAGTACGACGCCTGGTCGCGTCACGACCCTTGGCATCGTCCGATCTTGTCGGTACGGAACGTGCCGTCGGCACAGGGGAGGTCGGGGTTCTCGTGGGAGAACACGCCCTTCGGGCTTTCCCACCCAGGGGCCACCCATGCGTGCACCATCCAGCCCGTTATGCGCATGTAGGAGCCGCGCACGTTCGCGCACTGCGCCGCGGTCACGTCGGAGTCGGGCGGGAAGAGGACGTCGCCGCCGTTTCCGAGACATACACCGCTGTGGCGGTGCCAGTGGTCGTTCGGGCCCGCGAAGCCGTCGGGTGGCAGGGCACCCATGGAGTAGTACATGAGCCCGACCATCGGGGACGTGGGGCTGATGCCGTCGTAGATCAGTGCGAGTGGGTGGCTCGGATCGAATCCCGCCGAGAAACCTCCGATGTAGTGCGCGCCACTTCCCGGACCGAAGCCGCCTCCAACGAGGTGGTAGCCCGCAGCCGTCGCGTCTGCGACCGTCGGGTATTTCATTGCCACGGAGCGCGCCGCGACGAGTTGTGCCGCGAGGAGCGCGTGCGTCGCGGGGTCGAGCGGCTTGTCGGGCACGGCCTCGGCTCGGACGTCTTGCGCCTTCACCCCCACGATCACATGACCATTCAAGTCAGTGACGGGCGTCGATGCCGCGGAAGTAGTCGACGTTGCCCTCGACGTCGTGGTCGGGCTCTCCGGCGCAGCCGATTTCGCGCTCGACCCGCACGCGCCGAGCAGCAGACCGGCCATTGTCAAGGTCACGACGGGTCGAACATGCATGACTGCCCCTCACCTGCAACGTCGACACCGACTACGGCGACGGCCCATCATGCCCGCTCCGGGCCGGTCGTGCGAGTCCCATGCCGCCTGCCCGGGTGCCATCACTGATGCACGTAGCTCAGCGAAGCCAACCCGTTGCTGACATCGACGCTGAGCCGAGCTGTTTCCGACTTCAGATCTCGCGCGTTGAAGGCGACGACCTGTCCATGGGTGATCCTTTCGACCGTCCATCCAGAGTCGCGCAAACGCTGAGTAACGCCCTCGACTGCGGGCTGTTCCGCGGAATGCGTATCGTACGTTCGCTTCAGCGTGCCGCACTCTTCCCAGCTTCCAAAACAGGGCGTCGCGATGTGTCCGCTCATCGCGGTCATCGTCCACGTAGTCGGAACGAGACCTGACACAGGGTCGCGTGGTGCCCCGCATGCCGTGAGCACCGGCACGAGAACGAGGACGACGGTGGTCGGGATCCATCGGCGAGTCGCCACGCTCGAGATCACAGCTCTTGCTGCCCGGCTCGGCATGCTCGGGTGGCTCGTTCGAGCAGGTCCGAATCCTCGTCCCACCTTGTGTTGAGGTCCCGTAGCGCCGGTAGGAGACTCGGATCGGCGAAGGCACGTGCCGCATCGACGACGAGCCGATCGACGGTCTCGGAACCCAGCTCGTCTCGAATCAGAGCGAGGACGTCGGGGTCGCGGCGTTCCGCGAGCCCGACCAGCGCCTCGAGACGAGTATCGAGGTCGGAATCGAACAGTCTCGCGCGCAGGGTCTCGCGAATCGCGGGCGTGTCCAGGTCGAGGATCGAACCCAGCCCGAAGACGGCCCAGTCCCGCACGTCACTGGAATCGTCGTCGGCGAGATGGATCAACGCGTCGGCGACGCGCGACTTCGCCTCGACGCTCTCCACGCCGCCGGGAAGGGCGCGAGTGACAGCAAGCCGAACGCCTGCGTCGGCGTGTGCCACGAGCGGGAGAAGGGCGAGTGACGCCGCGTCGGTCCACGCGGCTTGCAAGGCGGCTGCGAGCGCGATGAGTACGTCGGGATCGTCGGTGGAGGAGAGCATGGCGATGAGCCGGGGTACGACCTCCTCGCGGTGCTCCGGATGTCCATCGACCCGCGCACGCAGCGCGTCTGCTCTTTCGATCAAGTCGTCACGCATCTCCTAATCATCGGCGGCCAGCCGCCGGGCATGAGCCCAGGTAGCCCGCTCTGGGACGCGTGATCCGGGCACCGCTCTCGGGGATGCGCTCAGGTCGTCTTCGCCGAACCGCACGCGCCGCGTTGTACGTTCAGGAGATGCGAGACTGGCCGAAGCGCCTCGCGGTCGGATTGGCTGCGCTGCAGCTTGCTGACGCGATCGGCAACGAGCTAGTGCCGCACCGTTATCTCACTGCACACTTGGATCACTTGGGCGTCCCCAACCGTTTGCGGCCGGCCCTTCCCGTGATCAAGGTCGCCGGATCGGCAGGACTCGTCCTGGGGATCAAGTCGCCGCACGTCGGTGCATTGACTGCCGCTTGTCTCGTCGGCTACTACGCCGCGGCCGTGGCGTTCCACATGTGCGCCGATGACCACCCCATCTTGTGGTTGCCTGCTATCGCTTTCGGCTCTGCCGCGGCGGCTTCACTCGTGACGTTCTATCTCCCTGCGACCGCTGGCGCGACATCGTGAGCCTTCATCACGACGAAGTCTGCTCCATTGCGCGGAAGTCAACAGCGGCGGCCTCGACCACGGTCGCCGTACGACCGGGGCCCGATTGCCAGGTCCAGTACATGTTGGTGTGGGCGATGACCTTGTCGGCTGGTGGAAGTCCGTATTCGGAGAGATCCTCGGTGGTGTGCGCGTCGGCAACCAAGAGCGTGTCGTAGCCGCGTGTGAACGCCCCGTGGAGCGTTGCACGAATGCAGGCATCGGTCTGCGCGCCGGTAACGACGAGACGCCCCACGGCCCGCTGAGTCAGCTCGGACTCCAAGATCGTGTCCTCGAAGGCGTCGCCATAGTTCTTGTGCACCAGCGGCTCGGCTTCCCGTCGCGGTAACTCGGGCACGTACTGCCAACCGTCGCTGCCGTCCCGCAGGTTGTCGTCCGAGTGTTGTATCCAGACCACGGGCACCTCGCAGGCGCGCGCCTTGCCGATCAGGTCGCGGATGTTCGCGATTACCTCGTCGCGGCGGTAAGCGTTCGCCACCACGTCGTTTTGCACGTCGACCACCAGCAAGGCGGTGTTCGGACGATCGCGCAGGCTGGTCATTCTGGTCTCCCTTGTCCGAGGCTCCCGGCAATCATTCTTCGCGGTGAGAGATCCCCTTCAACAGTGCTGCAGGGAGGCGGCACGTTGCGAAGGACACTAGGGCTGCGTCAGCCACTTCGACGACAGCCTGGACGCGTCGCGAACGAACCGCGCCGAAACCTGTGACCGATGTTGTTGGTGAGCGCACACCGGCCGAAGTATCCCTTTGAAGCGGGCGGCAGACTCGATCCTCTCGGGGAACGGTTCAACTCTTTGCTCGGAAGAGTCGATCGCACCTGTCACGGCCGCCACGAGGCGTCCGACGAGAGGAAAAGGTTGGTCCATGAAGACGATTCGGAAGCTTCGCCTCGACCGAGACGATGAAGAAGGCTTCACCCTTATCGAGTTGATGGTTGTCGTACTGATCATTGCCATCTTGATTGCCATTGCCATCCCGACATTCCTTGGGGCCCGGAACCGGGCCAACGACCGGGCGGCGCAGTCTTCGCTGCGTAACGCCCTGACCGCGGCGAAGACCTCGTTCACCGACACGAGTGACTAC
>DATCCI010000106.1:0-3172 GCA_036511415.1 Acidimicrobiia bacterium | reverse complement strand
TCTTGCTCGGCTCTGGTGCTAACGACGTCGCCCACGGTCGTGCCTGGGCCCGTGAGGGCTCGGGTGCAGCTCGTTGTCGCGGCTCTTGTTCTGATCACCGTTGGCTACCTCGTCATGCTGGCCACCAAGCCGGGTGGCGCCGCCTTGGTGGTGCGCATCAGCGATGTCACCACCACCGCTGCGGCAGCCGCCGCCTGCGTCGCCTGCGCACTGGCCGCAGGCCGGTGCGCGAACTCGATGCGCGTTTTCTGGTGGGTACTCACGGCTGCCATGGGTGCGTGGGCAGCCGGGGAGTCGGCCTGGACCTGGTACGAGGTGGTCTTGCGCGTGCAGGTGCCGAGCCCGTCCTGGGCCGACGTCGGCTACCTGGTAGCCCCAGTGTTGTGCGTGGCCGCGTTCGCCTGCCACCCCGCCACCCGTAACCGCGACAGATGGGGTGTCCTCCCGATTCTGGACGGCGTCGCCGTTGCGAGCGCACTGCTGTTCGTCAGCTGGACACTCGTCCTTGGCCCGCTGTGGTCCCACTCCGGTGGCCTATCGGGGGGCGCCCTCATCGCCGTCGCCTATCCCTTCAGCGACGTTGTCATCCTCGTACTCGTCGTCCTGGCCCTGCAGAATCTGCAACCGGGCAACCGGGCGGGGACCTCGCTACTGCTCGGCGGCCTAGTCTGCATGGCCGTCAGCGACACCGTGTACACGTACCTCACGCAGATCCACCGGTACTCCTCTGGCGACCTGATCGACGCCGGGTGGTTCGCCGCCTACCTCGCGATCGCCGCCGCTGCCCTGGTATCCCAGCCCCGGGTCGACCTCGCCGGCTCCAACACGGTGCCCCCGCCAATGAGGTCGGTCCTCGCGCCATACGTGCCGATCCTGGTCGCACTCGTCGCTATCCCCGTCGAGATCTCTCGTAAGGCCCGACTCGACCGGGTCGAGTGGGGCATCGCGATGTGCCTGGCGGTCGTCGTGCTGGCCCGCCAACTACTCGACCTCTATCAGCGCAAGACTGCGGCAGCCCATCAACCTCCTGAGCCGTCGTCGCGTCCAGTGCCCTCGGGTCGCCACCAGGCCCGGTCCACCTCGCGAGCTTCCGTGTCAGCGCAGGCCCTGACCGCCCCGCGGACAGACCCCGCATTCGGCGTGCCGACCGGCACACCGGGTGGACTGGCCCTCCTCACCCTGCAACTGGTGGCCGCGACCCGACCGCCCGCCCAGGAACGGGTCCAACGCGTCTCCAACTCGGTGGTGATGATGCTGACCTCAATGGCCGCAATCCTGGCCTTATGGGACCTGTCCCTCCTCATCCGCCACGCAGGCTGAGGTGGCCAACACATTGTTTTGGATAGTTGGTTCTGCCGTATTCGCGACGGCGGTGGCCGATCCCGCTCGGACCGCTCACGATTGCCCGTTTGGCCGAATGACGGACATTAGTGTCCGATCTCAGGCCATTCCGTTCGGCCTGAGCGTGACATTGAATGGCCGTTTACATTAGCTGCAGCCGCTGGTACTTCCGCATCCTTCGCAGACGTAGCAACTGCCGGCCGGTCGCATCTTCGTGCCGCAACTCATGCACAAAGGCGCATCGGCTGCTGTGCCCAGTTGCCGCTCCAGCAGTTCCGTCGACGAGTGCACTTCGGCGTCCACCGGTTTGGCACTGGCGACTTCAGCCAACGTGACAGTTGACGGCTTCTCGATCGGCGCGGATTGCGAGATCGAGTCGACGTACTCGAGCTCGTCGTCGATGACCGGCGCGCTGGTGTCGTCGCCGTACTTCGCTGCGACGGTCTGCGCCCGCTCGTCGGCGGTGAAGATGCCGAGCTCGGCCCGCGTATCAAACGGCAGGTAGTCGAGGGCGAGCCTGCGGAAGATGTAGTCCATGATCGACTGCGCCATCCGCACGTCCGGGTCGTCGGTCAAGCCGGCCGGGTCGAAGCGCATATTGACGAACTTCGACACGAACGCCTCGAGCGGAACGCCGTACTGCAGCGCGATCGAGATGGCGATGGAGAACGCGTCCATCACGCCGGCCAGCGTCGAACCCTGCTTGCCGAGCTTCAGGAACACTTCGCCAAGGCCGTCGTCGGGGTAGGAGCCGGCGGTCAGGTAACCCTCGGCGCCCGCGACCGCGAACGACACGGTCTGGGACGGGCGACGCTTCGGCAGCCGCTTGCGAACCGGCTTGTATTCGCCCGATGCCGCAACCGCGACGTCAGCCTTCTTTTCCCGAGCATCGGTTAGCGGCTGGCCGACCTTGCAGTTGTTCCGGTAGATGGCGAGCGCCTTCAAGCCCATCTTCCAGCCCTGGTAGTAGACCTCTTCGACGTCTTCGACAGTCGCGGTCTCGGGCAGGTTGACGGTCTTCGAAATTGCGCCAGAGAGGAACGGCTGCGCGGCGGCCATCATCCGCACATGGCCCATCGCGGAGATCGACCGCTCGCCCATCGCGCAGTCGAACACTTCGTAGTGCTCTTGCCGAAGTCCGGGTGCGTCGACCACGTTGCCGTGCTCGGCGATGTGCTCGACGATCGCCTCGACCTGCTCTTCCTGGTATCCCAGGTTGCGCAGTGCACGCGGCACCGTTTGGTTGACGATCTGCATAGAGCCGCCGCCGACGAGCTTCTTGAACTTCACCAGCGCGAGGTCGGGCTCGATGCCGGTGGTGTCGCAATCCATCATCAAGCCGATGGTGCCGGTGGGTGCGAGTACTGAGGCCTGTGCGTTGCGCCAGCCGTTCTGCTCGCCGATCTTGAGGCCGTCTTGCCACGCCTTCGTCGCGAGCCGAATGACTTCGCGGTCGATGATGCCGACGCTGCGAATCGAGTCGCTCGCCGCTGCGTGCTTGCGCATGACGCGGGTGTGCGCTTCGGCGTTGCGGGCGTATCCCTCGTAAGGGCCGACGATGCCGGCGAGTTCAGCTGACCGCTTGTAAGCGGTGCCGGTCATCAGCGACGTGATCGCCGCGGCGACCGCGCGGCCACCGTCGGAGTCGTAGGCGTGGCCGGTCGCCATCAGCAGCGCGCCCAGGTTGGCATAGCCGATGCCGAGCTGCCGGTACGCGCGAGTGGTGGCGGTGATCTTTTCGGTCGGGAAGTCGGCGAAGCAGATCGAGATGTCCATCGCGGTAATGACGAACTCGACGACCTTCGCGAAGGTAATCGCGTCGAAGCTGTCG
>DATCCI010000105.1:0-2197 GCA_036511415.1 Acidimicrobiia bacterium | reverse complement strand
ACGGAGCGATCGGCTGGAAGCTGTTGCAGTCGATGGCGAAGATGCTCCGTGAAGCCGAGTATGAACGGGCCCCGATCATCGCGACCACCGCGCTCGGGCCCAACGCCGACGAAACCTAGAGCAGACGTTACGCGACCGATTCGAGCCCCCGGGCGACGAGATTCGCGACCTCGACGACTGCCTCGGCGGAGATCGGTGCTCCGAGATACTCGAACACGCCGACGACGGCGCGCCGCCGAATGACGATCTCGACCGCGTCGACCAACGGCTGACCGGGGACGGAGACTTGCTCACGCACGGCGAGAGCATCGTCCGCGATCGACGTCAGCGGTATCGATCCCTCGTAAACGACATGCTGGACCACGCCGAGTTGGTTGGTTTGCGAGTCGTACGGGGGACAGCCGTCTCGCATGTCCGCGCGATTTGCGTCGAGGAAGCGCTTTGCGGACGCGGCGCCTGTGTTCGCGATTCCCTCGAAGGCGAACCCGGTCGACATTTGAAACTCGGCAATTGCGTCGCTGAGTCTCGGTGGCGCGATCTTGGCACCGCAGGGTGCGCGTGGGTCGGGGTTTTCGAAGATTTGCCCCTGCGACGTCGGCACGGTGGCGACCGACGCGAGCGCGGGAACTGTTGCCAACGCCGCGGACGTGACCAGACCGGGCTGCAGGCTGCTCGACGGATCGGCGCTAACCCGCGGAGTCGTGGAGGTCGCCGGGAAGGGTTCGCCCCCACATCCGACACCAACGATCGCTGCGAGCGCGAGCATCACGATCGAGCGATGCAAGCGCATGCTGCCTATTCGCCGCCGGCCGCTCATGCTCAATTCATCGGCGCGGGTCGATGAGCGCTGGAGCACACTTCCGCGTCCGATGGCCCGCGGTCTGTCCGGAAGCCGTCGCTCAGAGCATCCCGTAGGCGCGTTCCGGCCTGAACCTCGCGATCACGCGCCGATCGGCAACCATCGCCTGGCGGTATGCGTTCCAGTCGTCGTGCTCGCCCATCGCCTCGCGGTAGTACACGACGAGCTCCTCGACCGTTGCGTCGTCGGATCGCGTCGCGACGGGCGTCAGCTCTACGTTGCCCTCGAGCACCGCGTACGCATAGAAGTCGGCCTGGGTGACGTGCAGCGCGGCCCACGGCTCGCGCACCAGGTTCTTGTACTTGGCCCGATCGGCCGTGATCGAGATGCGGATCACGCCGTCGTCGAAGACGTGGTGGAGCACGTTCGACAGTTGCGGGCGGCCGTTCCGCCGAATCGTGGTCAGGACGGAATGGTGGTTGACACGGGCGAAATCGACAGCGCTACTGAGTTCCATGGCTCTCCTCAACCGGGTTCGGCGGCGAGATGTTCCACGTTGCGTTATACCCGCTCACGGCACGTCGTATTGCGCGCCCGTGCGCGCGGCGAGGATCGGCGAGATGAGTTCTGCGATGATGCGCCGATGCTCGGTGTCGTCCCGGTACACCACGTAGTCGTCGACGTTCGCGAACTCGGCGACGACCGCGAAGCTCGCGTTCCCGACGTTGATCCCGAGGTCGCGCCCGATCGCGTACGAGCGCAGCTGCGGGAGCCGCGCCGGGAGCGTGGAGAGCGCATCCTCGATCGCGCGCACCTGCGCCTCGGTCGCTCCCTCGACGAACGTCAACAGCGCGACGTGGCGGATCACAGCAGCGCCCCGTACACGCCACCGTCGACCTGGATCGCGGTTCCCGTCAAGTACCGCGCGTGCTCGGAGCACACGAACGCACCGATCCGGCCGAAGTCGGCCGGGTCGCCGACGACACCCGCGGGAACGCCCGCGCCCAAATCGCCCGAGCCGTGCAGCGCGGCGATGCGCTCGGTCGCATGCAGGCCGGGCAGCAGCGAGTTGACCGTGACGCCGTCGCGTGCAACCTCACGCGCGAGCGTCCGCAGGAAGCCCGTGAGACCGGCCCGGGCGGTGTTCGACAAGATCAGGTTCGGGATCGGCTGGCGCACGGCAATCGAGGTGATCGCGACCACACGTCCCCACCGGCGCTCCTGCATCTCGGGGACCGCCTCGTAGCACATCGCGATCGCGCCTCGGCAGTTCAGCTCGAACGCGTCGAGATACTGCCCGACGGACGTGTGCGCGAAGTCGCCGGGCGGTGGACCGCCGGCGTTGAGCACGAGAATGTCGATGCCGCCCAACGCGGCACGTGCGTCGCGGACGAAGCC
>DATCCI010000104.1:0-2143 GCA_036511415.1 Acidimicrobiia bacterium | reverse complement strand
GGCCGCGTCATGGTCATATGTGAGAACTTGCGCCACAAGCAAAGGCAAGGCTAAGCACCAAACGCAGGTCACAACCGGCGTCCGATATGGACGTCGTACCCCCGGTGGAGGCTGGGGCCCAGCAAGCTTGGGACGTGACTTGGAGGACCTCCGCGAACAGCTAGGAGTACGCCCCCGTATGGCACGTCTCGTCGGCGTCGACCTCCCCCGCGACAAGCGGCTCGAGATCGCGCTCACCTACATCTTCGGGATCGGCCGCACTCGTGCGACCGAAACGCTGACCAATACCGGCGTCAGCCCCGACCTGCGCGTCAAGGACGTCACGGATGACGACCTGCTGAAACTGCGCGAGTGGATCGAGGCCAACTACAAGATCGAGGGTGACCTCCGTCGCGAGACCGCCGCAGACATTCGGCGCAAGGTTGAGATCGGGTGCTACCAGGGCATCCGTCACCGCCGGGGCCTGCCGGTCCACGGCCAACGAACCCACACCAACGCGCGCACCCGCAAGGGCCCGCGCAAGGCTGTGGCCGGTAAGAAAAAGGTAGGCAAGAAGTAGTCCCGGTTCGTCCAGTTCGGACGCCGACCGGGTCCGACGACCTCACGCTTTCAGGAGTCAGCAGCAGATGCCACCGAAGACGCGCCAACAAGGCGCCGGCGCGAAGAAAGTGCGCCGCAAGGAAAAGAAGAACGTGGCCCACGGCCACGCTCACATCAAGAGCACGTTCAACAACACGATCGTGTCGATCACCGATCCGACTGGCGCGGTGATCGCGTGGGCGAGCGCCGGCCACGTCGGCTTCAAGGGTTCGCGCAAGTCGACCCCCTTCGCCGCCCAGATGGCCGCTGAGTCGGCTGGCCGTCGGGCGCAGGAGCACGGCATGCGCAAGGTCGACGTCTTCGTGAAGGGTCCCGGCTCCGGCCGCGAGACCGCGATCCGTTCGTTGCAGGCCGTCGGCCTCGAGGTCGGTTCGATCCAAGACGTCACCCCGGTACCCCACAACGGGTGCCGTCCGCCGAAGCGCCGGAGGGTCTGACCATGGCCAGGTACACCGGCCCCGACTGCAAGCGATGCCGTCGGGAAAAGACCAAGCTCTTCCTCAAGGGCGCCAAGTGCGACTCTCCGAAGTGCCCGATCGAGATCCGCCCCTACCCGCCGGGTGAGCACGGTCGCGGTCGCACCAAGGACAGCGAATACCTGCTGCAGATGCGCGAGAAGCAGAAGTGCGCGCGCATTTACGGCGTCCTCGAAAAGCAGTTTCGCGGTTACTACGAAGAGGCGAGCGGCAAGTCCGGCCGGACCGGCGAGAACCTGCTGCGCATTCTCGAGAGCCGTCTCGACAACGTCGTCTACCGTTCGGGATTTGCGGCCAGTCGTGACCAGGCGCGCCAGTTCGTGCGCCACGGCCACTTCCTGGTCAACGGCCACCGGGTCGACATCCCGAGCTACCGGGTCTCCGAGAGCGACATCGTCGAGGTAGCCGAGAAGTCCCGCGAGCTCGACCCGTTCATCATTGCCCGCGCAGTGGCCGGCGAGAAGCCGGCACCGGCGTGGCTCGAAGTACTGCCGAGTCGGTTGCGGGTGCTCGTGCATTCGCTGCCGGTCCGTCAGGTCATCGACACTCAGGTGCAAGAGCAGCTGATCGTCGAGTTCTACTCCAAGTAGGAACCAAGCAAGACCTAAGCAAGACACTGTCGCGCACCGGTCACCGACCGGCTCGCGCGGTGCAGGTCCCAACTACTCGCGGCGTCAAATAGCGGTCGCCCCGAGAACCGGAGGAAATCGTGCTCATCGCACAGCGCCCCACCATCAGTGAAGACGGCGTCGACGACGTTCGCTCGCGTTTCGTCATCGAGCCACTCGAGCCAGGCTTCGGGTACACGCTCGGCAACTCGCTTCGCCGCACATTGCTCTCGTCGATCCCTGGCGCCGCCGTCACCAGCATCCGCATCGAAGGCGTGCTGCACGAGTTCTCGACAGTGCCCGGTGTGAAGGAAGACGTCACCGAGATCATCCTGAACATCAAGGAGCTCGTCGTCTCCAGCGAGCACGACGAGCCGGTCGTCATGTACCTGCGCAAGCAGGGACCGGGGGACGTCACGGCGGCTGACATCGCGCCGCCCGCGGGCGTCGAGGTGCACA
>DATCCI010000103.1:0-3042 GCA_036511415.1 Acidimicrobiia bacterium | reverse complement strand
AACGACCGGCTGACTCCCTGACGCGTATCCAGCAAGATGTTCGGAGCGATGCTGTGCGGCCGCCGCTCGATCGGGTACGTACAAATGCGCTCGTACGCCGTCGCGACCACCATGCTGGCGGCCTCCTCGTCGGACCGCGCGGCGCCCCGGAAGTCAGCCGCGATCCGGATCAGTCCATGGAGAACGACGTGCAGCACCGTTCTCGCCGCCAACGGATCTGACGGTGCTCGCGCCGCGAGACATGCGAGCGTCTCCCCCGCCCGCGTCTGATCGGCCGAGCGTTGCGCAAACCGCACGACCTGATGCAGGTCTTCGAAGACCTCGAGCACCCGGTCGCCCTGCGCCCAGGTTCTGAGCGCGGCAACGGACGGAGGGGATGCCCCGAGTACCCGCCACTCGGCCTCCAACTCGGTGAACAGAGTCATCGTCACGGCATCGCTCCCTCGATCGGCATCTCCAGTCCGGCGAGAGTGACTGGGCGGCCTTGACGGAGGTCTGCACGCGAGGTCTGCACGGTGCGTCTGCATCGGGTCGAACGTCCCCAGGTTGAATCCGGGCAAAGTACTTAGATCGCACATCTATGCGAGCGGCTATAGCGATCGTTCCCGCTCGTCGCGGTCGGATGCAAGAGTGACGGAGCCGTGACGGCGCCCTGCCACCCTTGGACTTCTACGCAAGGCCTGCGTGGGGAAACGACGGCATGGACTCGCCTTCCGCAAGCGGACACCGCCCGCCTCCGACAGGAGGTGCCGGCGACGACCCGGACTCCGACATACCGGGGTCCGAGGGGTCTCTCGCGTGGACCATCGCGACGCAAGAGGTCGTCGCGATACTGGGCCGTAAGTGGGTCATCTCCATCGTGCGAGAGCTTGCGTCGGGCACGAAGCGTCGTTTCCAGCTCACCCACGCGATCAAGGGCGTCGCCCCCAAAGTCCTCACCGAAACGCTGCGGTTCCTCGAACGCGACGGCGTGGTCGAACGCGTTCTCCACGACGAGGGGCGCGGGTCGAAGAGCATCGGCTATCAGCTCACCGACCTCGGCCAATCTCTCGCTAATCCGCTCACCGCGATCTACCGATGGGGTCGAGAGCATCTTGACGACGTCCACCGATCGCGCCAAGAAACCGACGCCCTTTGGGCGACGGAGGTGGTACTACCGGGTGCGCGCGACATCGTTGAGGTGCCCGAAATCCCGTTGAAGTAGCCGGGCGCCGCCAAATAGTTCTATCGGGTGTGGAGCGCCTCGACTTCGACCGCGACCCCTCCGTGCGCCGCCGCGGCGATCGGTACAGACGTCGCGTGCAGACCCTTACGGCCGCGTTGAATTCTTTGTCGCGTTCCGGCGTTCCAGCGCGCTTATCTGAGGTATGACACGAATCCGCTCGGCCCTCTCCATCACGACACGCCTTGCTGCGCTGATCGCCGCTGGGGTCCTCGTGCTCACGGCGTGTTCCGGATCGAGGAGCCAGAGCACACCCGCCGTCTCGACGGCATCGCCGGCACCCGCGAGTAGCAACGGGCCGACCGCCACGTCGCCAACAACGCCGACCACGGCCGAACCGAACACGCAACTCGTCGCCGCAGTTCGAGCCTTCTGGGATCTGTACCTCCGCGTCGGGGCTCGCAGCGGACCGTTCAACGCGGCCGAGACGCGCTCGCTGCTCGGTCAACGCGCCACCGGCAAAGAGCTCGCCAAGCTCTACGGCGTCTTCCACGGCAACGCGGTCGCGGGCGCCGTCGTGAAGGGGACGATCGATATCGCGCCGAACGTCGTGAGGATCAACGGAGCCACCGCGCAGGTGCGCGACTGCTACGACGACAAGACCGGGCTCTACCGAGTCAGCGACGGCAGGCGCATCGACACCGATGATCTTCGCCGTCACCAGGTGCTCATGACCTTCACGCGCGTAGGCACCATGTGGAAGGTGTCCGCCATCAAGGACGAGGGGGTGGGATGCACCGTCTAGTTGCGGTCGCGACGATCGCGCTGGCTGTACTCGCGGGTTGGGCACAAACGGCGAGAGCCGACACGACGGGTTCGGCATCCACGGACCCAACGGGCATAGGCGAAAAGGTCGGTGTCGACGGAGGCTCAGGTGGACACAGCGGCGGCGGCACCCAGAAGTGCATCGACGTGCCTCTCACGGTTCACGACGGGGTCGCGTACATACCGCTCCCCCTCGGCGGCGCAATAGAGGGGACCATCAGTCAACCGCCCGGCCAACCACCCGGCACCTGGTACGCGAAGTGGTGCGGCGCCGCCGAGTTCGCCGGAGTCTTCTTCGTCAGCAGCGTCAACCTCACCGCGCTCGCGGACGAAGCGAGCAAGCGACTCCCACTTCCGCTTCCGCAGCCGCAGATCAGCCCCGCCGGCGATCAGATCGTGAACCTTCAGAGCTGGCTCTGGCTCGGCGGACCTTGGACACCTCTCTCGTCGACCGTGTCTGTGCCCGGCGTCAGTGTCACGGTGCGTGCCGTCCCGGAGCAAGCGGTGTGGACGATGGGCGATCTCGGGCAGGTCATGTGTGACGGACCGGGCACCGCCTACGACTCGACGATCCCCGCTGCCGCGCAGTCGCCTTCGTGCGCGTACACGTACGCCGAATCCTCGGCGAGTCAACCGAACCTGCAGTTCCGAGCTTCGGTCACCGTGCGTTGGCACGCGACCTGGACAGCGACTGGCGTCGCGGGAGGCGGCGATCTCGGAACAATCGAACGAACGACCATCTTCCCGATTCGCGTTGGCGAAGTGCAAGCCCTGAACACCAACGCGCCGTGAGACGAGAGATATGACCGCCACGATCGCTCGACATCAGCAAGCTCAATCGTCGCCGGACGGGACCGGCGGGTTGCCGCGAGCCGCGCAAGTCGGACGCCGCAACCGCACGCGCATCGCGCTCGGACTCGTCGTGATCGTCCTGTGCGTCCTCGCAACCGCGAGCCTCTTCTCGAGTGCCAACAACCGCGCGCAAGTTCTGGCCCTGCGCCACGCGGTTCCCGCAGGCCACACGATTGCGTCGGGCGATCTCGCGATCGCGCGGG
>DATCCI010000102.1:0-9345 GCA_036511415.1 Acidimicrobiia bacterium | reverse complement strand
AGCTCGACGGCGTCCAGCTCAACGGTGCGGAGCCCAACGGTGCCGAACCCAACGGCGATCCGCGCAACGGTGGGCAGGTCGACGGCGATCAGCTCAACGGCTCGGCGCGCTACTGGTCTCGTTCCTGAGCACGCGCAGCGAGCCGGTCGTCGAAACGGGCGCGAATCCGTCGCCGACCGCGCGTTGCCAGACGTGGAACGGCGCCTGGCCGCCCGCCGCGGCATCCTCGAACACGTCGTGGATCGCCAGCGTGCCGCCCGCGATGACCTGCGGTGACCACAGCGTGTAATCGGCCATGGCGACGTCCTCGGCGTGCCCGCCGTCGATGAACAAGAAGCCGAGCGGGATCTGCCAGACCCGCGCGACCGGCGCCGAGAAACCGACGACGCCGATCACCACGTCTTCGAGATCGGCGGCCTGGATCGTCCGTCGGAAGAACGGCAGTGTGTCCATACGTCCGGTCTCGGGATCGACGACCTCGCGATCGTGGTGCTCCCAGCCGGCCTGGTTCTCCTCCGAGCCGCGGTGATGGTCGACGGTGAACAACACGGTGCCGGCCTCTCGCGCCGCGGCGCCGAGGTACACCGCCGACTTCCCGCAGTAGGTGCCCACCTCGAGCAGTGGACCGAGCCGTCCCGCGCGTCGCGCGGCATCGTGCAGCGCCAGCCCTTCGTCGTCGGGCATGAAGCCCTTCGCGGCCCGGGCGACCTCGAGCAGACGATCGTCCATCACGGGCGCGCAGACTAGGGCGAGCGCGGCACGGCGCGCGATACTCGACCCACGTGAGCACAGCTGGAGCGCGAACGCTCGACGCGAACCGCTTGCGTGCCCCCGCGCTCGCGATCGCTGCAATCGGCATCGTCCTCGGCGCGATCCGGCTCTTCGGTCGGTTCGACTACGGCTACGACTTCGCCGTCTACCGCGCCGCCGGTGACGCCGTCGTGCACCACGAGTCGCTGTTCGGACCGTGGATCGGCCGGCATCTCGCCCATCCACTCCCGTTCACCTATCCGCCGCTCGCCGCGGTGTTCGCGGTGCCGTTCGCACTGATCGGCGACCATCTCGGTTACGCGCTCTGGAACGTCGCCTCGGTCGTCGCGCTCGTCCTCGTGGTGAGGGCCTCGACGAAGCCCCTCGTTCGACGCTTCGACCGCGCAGGCCTTGCAGTCGCGGTCCTGGGCGCGATCGCGCTCGCGCTCACGCCCGTGCAGGACGAGATCGGCTTCGGACAAGTCGGCATCGTCTTGATGGCCATGTGCTTCTTCGACTGCCTACCGGAGAAGACGCGCCTGCCTCGCGGCGTCCTCGTCGGCGCGGCGACGGCGATCAAGCTCGTGCCCGGGATCTTCATCCCCTATCTGTGGCTGAGCGGGCGCCGCCGCGCCGCGGTGGTAGCGACGGCAACCTTCGCCACGCTCTCCCTGGCCGGCGCGGCGCTGACGCCGGGCGACTCGAAGGAGTTCTGGACTTCACGTGTTTTCGACAACAGTCGCGTCGGCAGCATCGGCTATGTCAGCAATCAATCGCTGAACGGCATGCTCGTGCGCGCGTTCGGGCCGCACGTGCGCGTCCTCTGGTTCGTGCTCGCTGCCGCGGTCGTCGTCTTCGGTCTGCGCCGGGCGGCGGCCGCGAGCCGCCGGGGCCAAGAGCTGGCCGGCATCGCGCTCGCCGCGCTCGTCGGTGTGCTGGCCTCACCGGTCTCTTGGATTCACCACCTGGTCTGGATCGTTCCGGTGCTCGCCGTGCTGATCGGCGACGCCGCCGACCGGCGCCGGGTCACGCTCGCGGCGGCGATCGCGGTGCTGTTCACCCTCCGGCTTCCCTACCTCGGCGACAACATCCCACCGGGTTGGCATCTCGGCTGGATCGCGGCGGTGCTACGCGACTCTTACGGCCTCTTGTGCGTGTTCCTCCTCTTCGCGCTGGCGCGACTCGCCCCGGTCTCGCGAACGGTCGCCGAGCCCGCGGCGTGATGCGCCGAATACCCGGCCGTCAGATCCGAGCGGCTTCGACCCACCGGCCGAACACGTCGGCCAGAGAGTCGACGACTTCCCCGAGCGTCGCGTAGACGCGCACCGCGGCGATGATCGCCGGCATCAGATTGACGTCGGCCTCGGCAGCCTCGGTCCGGACGCGTGCGAGTGCGGAATCGACCGCGGAGGCGTTGCGCTCGCGCCGCACCTTGTCGAGACGGCGACGCTGTTCCTCTTCGACCTCGGGGCCTATTCGCAAGATGGGCGGCGGGGGCTCGTCGTTGCCCTCGAGGAAGCCACTCACACCGACCACGACGTGGCGGCCGTCGTTCAGCTTCCGTTCGAGCTCGTACGCGGAGTCGGCGATCTCACCCTGGTACCAGCCCTCCTCGACTCCGCGAACCGCGCCGTCGAGCATCGACCCGCCACCGAGATCCTCGATCTGCGTGAACACATCCTCGGCCCGGCGCTCCATCTCGTCGGTGAGCGCCTCTACATACCAGGAACCGCCGAGCGGGTCGGCGACATTCGTCACGCGGGTTTCGTGCGCGATCACCTGCTGGGTTCGCAACGCGATCCGGGCCGCCTTCTCCGACGGGAGCGCCAGCGTCTCGTCCATCGAATTGGTGTGGAGGCTCTGGGTCCCGCCCAGCACCCCCGCGAGCGCCTCGATGGCCGTGCGGACGACGTTGACCTCCGGCTGTTGCGCGGTGAGCGACACCCCGGCTGTCTGCGTGTGGAACCGCATCTGCAACGACCGTTCGAGCCGTGCTCCATAGCGGTCGCGCATCCAACGGGCCCAGATCCGGCGCGCGGCTCGGTACTTGGCGATCTCCTCGAAGAAGTCGACGTGCGCGTTGAAGAAGAACGAGAGGCGAGGCGCGAACGCGTCGACCGGTAACCCGGCTCGCAGCGCGAGCTCGACGTATGCGAACCCGTTGGCGACGGTGAACGCGAGCTCCTGTGCCGCCGTCGAACCTGCTTCGCGAATGTGATAACCCGAGATCGAGATCGGATGCCAGCGCGGCATCTCGTCGGTGCAGAACGCAATCGTGTCGCGCACCAGTCGCAGCGACGGACGGGGCGGGAAGATGAACTCCTTCTGCGCCTGGTACTCCTTGAGGATGTCGTTCTGCAACGTGCCGCCCAGGCGCGCCCGCGCGATCCCGCTCGCCTCCGCGTTGGCGACGAACATCGCGAAGATCACCGCCGCCGGACCGTTGATCGTCATCGACGTCGTGACCGCGCCGAGGTCGATGCCCTGGTAGAGGTCGTGCATGTCGGCGAGCGTGTCGACCGCGACACCACACTTGCCGACCTCGCCGAGCGCGAGCTCGTCGTCGGAGTCGCGGCCCATCAGAGTGGGCAGGTCGAACGCGGTCGACAGACCGTCTCCACCCGCGGCGAGTAGCTCGTGGAAACGGCGATTCGTATCGATCGCGGTACCGAAACCCGCGAACATCCGCATCGTCCAGAGCTTCGACCGGTACATGTCGGTGTACGGGCCGCGCGTGTAGGGGTAGGTGCCGGGACGCTCGGCATCGGCCGGTCCGTAGACGGGGTCGACCGGCACACCCGACATCGTCATGAAACGAGGCGTCTCGAAGTCCGCGGTCACCGCTGCATGTTAGATCCCGAACATGTCGGTGACGCCGTGGTCGCGCCCGGCCGTGTAGCCACCGTCGACGGCGATTGCCTGTCCGGTCACGAACGAGGCGTCGGGCGACACCAGGAACAGCGCCACCGCGGCGATCTCCTCCGGGCGGCCGAGCCGGCGCAGCTTGTGTTCGTGCGTGATCTCCTCGCGCACCCGCTCCATGCCCGGCATGCCGAACACACCTTCGAGCATCGGTGTCTCGATGAACCCGGGACAAATGGCGTTCGCGCGAATTCCGGCACGTCCGTAGTCGATCGCGAGGTTCTTGGTGAAGATGACCACCGCGCCCTTGGACGCGTTGTACGAGCTGCCACCGGCAGTACCTTCCAACCCTTCCACACTCGCCACCGTCACGACACTGCCCCGCTCGCCGTCGACGGGCTCCTGCTCGAGCATGCGTGCGATCGCATGCTTCGCGCACAAGAACGTACCGGTGAGGTTGACGTCGAGCACCCGCTGCCACTCGCTGCGATCGAGAAGGTGGGCGGGTCCGCCGCCCGCCACCCCGGCCGCGGTGACGATCGCGTCGATGCGCCCCTGCTCGGCAACCATCGTGTCGATCACCGCGGCAATCGCGTCCTCGTCGCGCACGTCGGCTTGCGCGAACGCGACGTCGGCCGCGCGCGGCGGGAGCGCGAGCTCGGTTTGCGGCTCGGTCACGTCGACCCCCACGACCCGCGCGCCCTCGGCCGCGAAACGGGCCACGCACGCGAGCCCGATGCCGGAGGCCGCGCCGGTCACGAGTGCGGACTTCCCGTCGAGTCGACCCATGGCGACGTTCTAGTACGCGGCGATGGGCCCATGGAATCCTCAGTGCCCTCGGCTAGGGTCCGGCGGGCATCGTCGGCGAGCATCGATAAGGACGGAGCAGGGGAAATGGAATCGGAGCAGCAGCCGGATCGCAACCTCGCAATGGAGCTCATGCGCGCCACCGAGGCCGCCGCGCTGGCCGCCGGTCGCTGGATGGGCCGGGGCGACAAGAACGCAGCCGACGGTGCCGCCGTAGAGGCAATGCGCGTCGTGCTCAGCTCGGTGCGCATGGAAGGCATCGTGGTCATCGGTGAGGGCGAGAAGGACGAAGCCCCGATGCTCTTCAACGGCGAGCAGATCGGCGACGGTTCTCCGCCCAGCATGGACATCGCCGTCGACCCGGTCGACGGCACGACGCTCACCGCGCTCGGCCGGGGCGGCGCGATCGCCGTCATCGCGATGAGCGAACGCGGCACGATGTTCGATCCCGGCCCCTGCGTCTACATGGACAAGATCGCGGCGGGCCCGGCCGCGGCCGACGTCATCGACATCGACGCGCCGGCGAAGGCGAACCTCGAAGCGGTGGCGAAGGCGCTCGGCGAGAAGGTGAGCGACGTGACCGCGGTGATTCTCGATCGCGAGCGTCACACCGACATCATCCGTGAGTGCCGCGACGCCGGCGCGCGTATCCGCTTGATCCCGGACGGCGACGTCGCCGGCGCGATCTCGGTCGCGTGGCGCAACTCGGGGAACGACATCCTCTTCGGCATCGGCGGAACCCCGGAGGGGGTCATCGCGGCGTGCGCGCTCAAGGCGCTCGGCGGCTCGATCCAGGGCAAGCTCTGGCCGCGCAACGACGAGGAACGCAAGAGCGCGCTCGACGCGGGCTACGACCTCGACAAGGTGCTCATGCTCGACGATCTCGTCGCGGGCGACGACGTGTTCTTCGCGGCCACGGGCATCACCGACGGCGAACTCCTGCGCGGGGTGCGCTACTGGGGCGACGGTGCGGCCACCCAGAGCCTGGTGATGCGCTCGAAGTCCGGCACGATTCGCGTCATCGACGCCCAGCACCACTGGACGAAGCTGAACGCGTACTCGGCCGTCAAGTACAGCTGACGCTCGGCCGCTCCCGCGCGCGTGTTGACGCGCTCAGGCGGACGCGGCGACCTCGAGGCGCACGTCGGCACGCAACAACGCGGCCGCGGCGAGCTCGTCGTCGGTGTCGGCGCGCAGCGCTTCCTCCGCCCGCGCTCTCGCATCCGTCGCGCGCTCGACGTCGATCTCGGCCGCGGGCTCGGCGACGTCGGAAAGAATGATCACCTGGTTGTGGCTGACCTCGACGAAGCCACCGTGCACCGCGAACCATTCCTGGGTTCCGTCTTCGAACTTCACCCTCGCCGGCCAGTCGGCGAGCGCGCCGAGAAACGGTGCGTGATTGTCCTCGAACGCGATGTCGCCCCCGCCGAGCGTCCGCACGACGACCATCCGGCCGACGCCCTCGAAGAGGACCCGCTCCGGTGAGACGAGCTGCACGTCCATGCGAGCGCCTAGCCCTCGAGCGATTTCGCCTTGGCGAGCACGGACTCGACGCCGCCGACGTTGAAGAACGCCTGCTCGGGCACGTGGTCGAGGTCGCCGTTGACGAGCGCCTCGAAGCTCTCGACGGTCTCGCCGACCGGCACGAAGATCCCCTTCAGACCGGTGAAGACCTCGCCCACGAAGAACGGCTGGCTCAAGTACTTCTGCACCTTGCGGGCCCGGGCGACCGTGATCTTGTCCTCCTCGGACAGCTCGTCGAGACCGAGGATCGCGATGATGTCCTGCAGCTCCTTGTAGCGCTGCAGGGTTTCCTGCGTCTTGCGGGCGACGTCGTAATGACGCTGGCCCACGATCTCGGGGGCGAGGATGTTGCTCGTCGAGGCGAGCGGGTCGACCGCCGGGTAGATGCCGAGCGCCGCGATCTCACGCGCGAGCTCGGTGGTCGCGTCGAGGTGGGTGAAGGTGGTGAACGGCGCCGGGTCGGTGTAGTCGTCGGCGGGCACGTAGACGGCTTGCAGCGATGTGATCGAGCGGCCCTTCGTCGAGGTGATGCGCTCCTGCAGCTCGCCCATCTCGTCGGCCAGTGTGGGCTGGTAGCCCACCGCCGAAGGCATCCGGCCGAGCAGCGTCGACACCTCGGAGCCCGCCTGTACGAAGCGGAAGATGTTGTCGACGAAGAGCAGCACGTCCTGGTTCTGCACGTCTCGGAAGTACTCGGCCATCGTCAGTGCGCTCAGCGCGACCCGCAGCCGCACGCCCGGCGGCTCGTCCATCTGGCCGTACACGAGCGCGGCCTTCTCGATGACGCCCGACTCCTGCATCTCGAGCCAGAGGTCGGTGCCTTCACGCGTGCGCTCGCCCACGCCCGCGAACACCGACACGCCACCGTGTTGGGTGGCGACGCGGTTGATCATCTCCTGGATGAGCACCGTCTTGCCCACGCCCGCCCCACCGAACAGGCCGATCTTTCCGCCTTGCACGTAGGGCTCGAGCAGGTCGATGACCTTGATGCCCGTCTCGAACATCAGCGCCTTGGGCTCGAGCTGGTCGAAGGGCGGCGCGTCGCGGTGAATGTTCCACCGGTCGGCGATATTGGTGACCTCCGACTCCGGGATGTCGAGCGGCTCGCCGATCACGTTCCACACGTGACCCAGCGTTCCTTCGCCGACCGGCACCTGGATGCCGTGGCCGAGGTTGCGGACGGGCGTGCCCCGCTGCAGGCCGTCGGTCGGCTTGAGGCAAACCGCGCGGCAGCGGCCCTCGCCGATCTGCTGCGCGACCTCGGCGGTGACGATGATCTTCTCACCCTCGAGCTGGATGTCCATCTCGAGCGCGAAGTTGATCTCCGGCAGCGCGTCGGGCGGGAACTCGACGTCGACGACGGGACCGAAGATCGCGACGACCCACCCTTCTTTGAGTTCGGTCTGGGGTTCGGCGGTTGTGGTCATGGCAGCTGGTGCTCCCGGGGTTTCAAGCGGTCTTGTCGTAGTACTCGGCGTCGTGCGCGTCGACGTGCGCATCGCCGGCGCCCTGGCTCAAGGCTTCGGCGCCGCCGACGATCTCCATGATCTCGGTCGTGATCGAGTCCTGACGGGCCCGGTTCATGCGGCGGCGGTACGTGAGGATCAACTCCTGGGCGTTGTCGGTGGCGGCTTTCATCGCGCGCTGCCGGGAAGCGTGCTCCGACGCGGCGGCATTCAGCAGCGCCGCGTATACCCGAGACTCGGTGTACCGCGGGAGCAGCGTCTCGAGGATCGCCTCCGGGTTCGGCTCGAACTCGTAGTCGGCGGTCGGCTCGCCCGACGTCTCGGTCGCCTCGACCGCGGCCTCGTCCGGTTCGAGCGGCAGAAGTGGCTCCACGACAACTTCCTGGCGACCGGCCGAGATGAAGCGGGTGTAGACGAGCTGCACCCGGTCGATGTCGCCGGACTCGAATCCGCCGACGACCGAGGACGCGACGCGCCGTGCATCTTCGTACGTAGGACTGTCACTGAAGCCAGCAAAACCTGCGTCGATCGGGTAGTCGCGGAAACGGAAGTAACCCTCTGCCTTCCGGCCGACCGTCACCAGCGCGTTCTCGCGACCGGCGACGGCTTGCTCGCGCATGTCCCGTTCGGCGGCGCGGATGACGGTGGAGTTGTACCCACCGCACAAACCACGATCGGCCGCGATCACGATGTTCGCGACCTTCCTCATTTCGGCGCGCGGCGTGAGCAGGGCGCTGTTGGAGCCACCGCTCGTACTCTGCAGGTTGCGCACCACGGCGGTGATGCCCTCGGCGTAGGGCTGCGCGGCATGCACGCGCGCCTGGGCCTTGACGATGCGCGAGGCCGCGATGAGCTCCATCGCGCGCGTTATCTTCTTCGTCGACTCGACCGACTTGATACGACGACGGAGGATCCGCTCCTGGCCACCGGCCATCTCTATTCGCTCTCTCGCTGCGCTCGATCGCTGGCGAGCTCGCTCCGCTCACCGCGTCGACGTTCAGGCTGAATACCAGGCATGTGCCGCTCTATTCCGTCGTGCTTGCGGCGGTGGGTTGGAACTGTGACTTGAAGTCGGTGACGGCGCCGGCCAGCGCGTCGCCTTCGGGCAGCGCGCCGGAGTTCCGGATCGTGTTCATCAGGTCGGCGTGACGGGTGCGGACGAAGTCGAGCAGCTCGGCTTCGAAGCGCCGTACGTCGGACGTGGGGATGTCGTCGAGGTAGCCGTTCGTGCCCGCGTAGATCGACACGATCTGTTCTTCCACGGCCATCGGCGCGTGCAGACCCTGCTTCAACAGCTCGACGAGGCGCGCGCCGCGCTCCAGCTGCGCCTTCGACACCGCGTCGAGCTCCGAACCGAAGGTCGCGAACGCCTCGAGCTCACGGAACTGCGCGAGGTCGATCTTCAGCGTTCCCGACACCGACTTCATCGCCTTGATCTGCGCGGCGCCGCCCACGCGCGAGACGGAGATGCCGACGTCGACGGCCGGGCGCACACCCGACTTGAAGAGGTCGTCCTGTAGGTAGATCTGGCCGTCTGTGATCGAGATCACGTTGGTGGGGATGTACGCGGAGACGTCGCCCGCCTTGGTCTCGATGACCGGCAGCGCGGTGAGCGAACCCGCGCCGCGCGCGTCGTTCAGCTTGGCGGCGCGTTCCAGCAGGCGCGAGTGCAGGTAGAAGACGTCGCCGGGGTACGCCTCGCGGCCCGGCGGGCGGCGGAGCAGCAACGCCATCTGGCGGTACGCCTCGGCCTGCTTCGACAGGTCGTCGTAGACGACCAGCGCGTGCTCGCCGTTGTCCATCCACTCCTGGCCAATGGCGCAGCCGGCGTACGGCGCCAGGAACTTGAACGGTGCCGGGTCGCCGGCCGACGCCACGACGACGACGGTGTAGTCCAATGCGCCGAAGTCCTCCAGGACCTTGACGGTCTGGGCGA
>DATCCI010000101.1:0-7957 GCA_036511415.1 Acidimicrobiia bacterium | reverse complement strand
CTGCGCCTGGCGGTCATACGGCTACGACCTCCGGCCCTCGAACACCGCGTCGGGCGGATATAACGGCCGGGCCTCCGGATCTGCGCCTGGCGGTCATACGGCTACGACCTCCGGCCCTCGAACACCGCGTCGGGCGGATATAACGGCCGGGCCTCCGGATCTGCGCCTGGCGGTCATCGCACGTCGACCGTTTGCTCGGCGCGCGCGCCGGCGGCTCGTAGCAACCGCGCTCCCTTCAGCTCCGTCTCCGCCCACTCGTCGGGCGCGTAGGAGTCGGCGACGATGCCTCCGCCGACCCCGAGATGGGTACGACCGGCCGCGATCGTGAAGGTGCGGATCGCGACGGCGAGCTCGATCCGCTCGTGTGCCGCGGCGTCGACCCATCCGAACGCGCCGCAGTACACGCCGCGGCGAACGGGCTCCAGATCTTCGATGGCCTGCAGCACGCGCGGCTTGGGCGCGCCGGTCACCGACGCCGGGGGAAAGGTCGCCCGCACGAGCTCGTCGAGACCGACGTCGGGCCGGAGCCGGCCGCGCACGGTGCTCACGAGGTGCGCGAGCCCGGGATGGGCCTCGAGCGCGAACAGCGCGGGCACATGGATCGATCCGAATTCGCACACCCGTCCGAGATCGTTGCGTGCGAGGTCGACGATCATCAGGTTCTCGGCCCGGTCCTTGTCGCTGGCGCGCAATGTCGCCGCGTCGGCGGCGGTGCCCTTGATCGGTCGCGTCTCGACGTCGCGGCCGTCGACCCGCAAGAACAACTCGGGCGACGCCGATACCACTGCGACCCCGGCCAGCGCATCGCCGAAGACGCACACCCCGGCGTGCGGCGCGGGATTGAGGCGCGTGAGCGCGGTGAAGAGCGTGTACGGATCGGGCGCGGTGTCGAACGTGAGCCGGCGGGTCAGGTTCACCTGGTAGCACTCGCCCGCCGCCAGCAGCGCGTGCACGCGAGCGACGAGCATCGCGTGTTCGTCGGGCGTGAGACTCGAGTCCCCGGCACCGAGATCGATCGGCGCCGGCTCGACGGTGGGCGCCGGCGCGGGGGGCAACTCGTCGCTGTTCCGCACGTCTTCGAACCGGACGAATGCCAGGTCGGGGAGACCGAGATCGTCCTCGATGCGGGGCTCGATGTGCTCGATGGCCCGTCCGGCGTCGTAGGCGACGAAGCCCACCCAGAAGCCTTCGTCCGCGATCTCCTCGAGCGCGGCGAAGGTATCGGCGCCGCGGGCGGTGACCACTCGGGTCGCCCGCTCGCCGATGACCCACCGGTTGCCGTCGCGCACGACCGCGTAGCCCTGGCGCGCATCCACGGGACGAACCGTACCGCTGCGACTACCGTCGCGACCGTGGAGTTCGAGCCGTCAGCCGAGCAGGAACAATTCCGCGCTGTCGTGCGCGATTTCGCCGAGGGTGAGATCGCTCCGAACGCCGCGGCCTGGGACCGCGACCACGTGTTTCCCGTCGACACCGTCCGCTCGATGGGCAAGCTGGGTCTGTTCGGCCTCCCGTTCCCCGAGGAGTACGGCGGCGGCGGTGCCGACTATCTCACCTACTGCATCGCGATCGAGGAGATCGCGCGCGTCGACGCGTCGATGGCGATCACCCTCGAAGCCGGCGTCAGCCTGGGCGCGGCCCCGTTCTTCTACAGCGGGTCCGAGGACCAAAAGCAGGAGTACCTCGTTCCGATGGTCGCGGGAGAGGTGCTCGGCGCGTTCGGGCTCACCGAGGCCGAAGCCGGCTCCGACGCCGGCGCGACGCGAACCCGGGCGGCGCTCGACGAGGCCGGCCACGAGTGGGTCATCGACGGCCAGAAGACGTTCATCACCAACTCGGGTACCGAGATCACGAAGTGCGTGACGATCACGGCGCGGACGGCTCCGAACGAGATCTCGAACATCGTCGTCGATGCGGGGACGCGCGGCTTCGTGGTGCAGCCGCCCTACCGCAAGATGGGGTGGCACGCGTCCGACACGCACGAGCTCGTGTTCGACAGTTGTCGCGTTCCGGAGGACCACGTGCTCGGGGCGCGTGGTGAGGGCTTCAAGACCTTCCTGCGCATCCTCGACGACGGGCGCATCGCGATCGCCGCGCTCGCGCTGGGGATGGCGCGGGCATGCCTCGACGCGTCGGTCGCGTACGCGAACCAACGGCGGGCGTTCGGAGGCCCGATCGGCCGGTACCAGTCGATCGCGTTCAAGTGTGCCGACATGGCGGTCGCGGTCGAGAACGCGCGCAATCTCGTGTACAAGGCGGCGTGGCTACGCGAACAGGGCCGGCCGATTCGAGAAGCGGCCGCGATGGCGAAGTTGTACGCGAGCGAGATCGCGGTCGACGCGACGCGCGAAGCGGTGCAGATCCACGGCGGCTACGGATACATCGACGAGACGCCCGTGAGTCGTTACTACCGCGACGCCAAGATCCTCGAGATCGGCGAGGGAACCAGCGAGATCCAGCGGCTCATTCTCGCGCGGGGCTTGGGATTGCCTGTGGAGTGAGGCGCGTGAAGGGCGCGTGAAGACTGCGCGTGGGCGTCCGAGTGCGTGAGCTTCGCGTCGGTACACTCCTGCATCGCGTGCTCCTGCCCTCGTCCGCGTTCCGATTCCTGCGTCGCTTCGCGATCGCGCTGCTCGTCGTCGTCGTCCTGGCGACGGTCGGTTTCGTCTCGGGCCAGGCCTATGGCCGGAGGGAATTCGCGAAGAGCCGCGTCATTCACATCCCGGACGGCATCCTCGCGACGGTGAAGCCGGGAGAGCCGGCGAACTACCTGCTCATCGGCTCGGATATTCGCCCGGCCGACGAGACCCCGCAGGAGAAGAAGGCCTACGGGAGCAGCACGGACGTCGGCGGACAACACTCCGACGTGATGATGGTGCTGCACGTCGACCCCGCGTCGCATACGGGCATGCTCGTCTCGTTTCCGCGCGACCTCGTCGTCCCCATCCCGGGTCATGGCCTCAATCTCCTGAACGCGGCCTTCGCGTTCGGTGGCCCCGGACTCGTGATCGAAACGCTCGTCTCGTACTTCAAGCCGCTGCAGATCAACCACTACCTCGAGGTCGACTTCCGCGGGTTCAAGACCATCGTCAACACGATCGGGCACATTCACCTGTACTTCCCGACGCCGGTACACGATCCCTACACCGGACTCGACGTGAACCAGTCGGGATGCGTCAGCGTCAACGGAGATCAGGCGCTCGCGTACGCGCGGTCGAGGCATTACTACGTGCCCAAGGATCTGCAGAACCCTGCACCATGGTCGTGGAACTACACAACCTCGACCGGCGGGCAGGGATGGATCGCGACCGGGAGCGACATCGACCGCATCCCGCGCCAGCAATACTTCCTGCGCACGGTCAGCCAGGCCGCGATCGACAAGTCCGGCAGTGATCCGCTCCAGGTCGCCTCGCTGCTCGACGCGGTTTTCAAGAGTCTCGGGCACGACCAGACCCTGAAGCAGAGCGAGTTGAACTCGCTCGCGCTCACGTTCCGCGGGCTCAACCCGGCCAAGGTCGAGATGTCGACACTCCCGACGCTGCCTTCGCCCTATTCGCAGTTCAAGGAACAGGTCGTCGCCAAGTTCCCCGACGCGGGTGGTTTGATCTCGCAGCTCTCGAAGTTCACCGCCCCGCCGAAGAAGCCCATCGTGAAGCCCCTCGCCGGCGACAAGCTGACGGTGCGCGTGGTCAACGGCTCGGGTATGAAGGGCGCCGCGAGCCTCGCGCTCGACGCGTTCACCGCCGCGGGGTTCCGATCGGCGGGCCCGGCCGCCGACGCCGACCGCAGCGACTACAACACCCAGGTCCGTTACGCGCCGGGCAAGTTCCGGGAGGGATACACGGTCGCGCTCGCGGTGGGAACGCTCAACCTCGTCGAGGCCGCGTCGGCGAAGAACACGCTCGGCGGCGACGTGCTCCTGATCGTCGGCCGCGACTACACCTCGCTCAAACATCGCTTCGATCTCATCCCGCGCGGCACGAGCGTTCCGCCCACTTCGGTTCGCTCGACTCCCTCGACGCAAGCCGTCGCGCCGATCACGACGACGACCACCACCACGGTCCCGCACCGGACCGTCGACACGCGCTTCGTTCCCGTCGATCCGAAGACGGGCGCGGCGTTGGTCGGCTGTCCCACGAAATGAGTTCATGAGCACGCTGTCGCCGACGGCGTTCCTGCATCGCCTGATCACGGCGTTCGTCGTCGCCGTCGTGCTCGCGACCGTCCTCATCGCCGGCGCCTACGCCGAGGCGGCGAGCAGGGTCTCGAAGGTCGCGAAGGTTGCCATCGACGCGTCGTTGCTCCAGCCCGGCGGAAACTACCTGCTCATCGGTTCCGACTCGCGCGCGTTCGTGAACGGGCCGCAGGACGCGCAGGCTTTCGGGAACGCGCAGCAACAGACGGGTCAGCGATCCGACACGATCATGGTCGCCCACATTGACGATCGCACCGGAACCGCGTTGCTCGTCTCGTTCCCCCGCGACTTGTGGGTCGCAATTCCGGGAATCGGAAGCGCCAAGATCAACGCCGCCTTCAACGCCGGGCCGCAGCGCGTCATCCAGACGATCGAGACCGACTTCGACGTTCCCATCAGCCACTACCTGCAGGTCGATTTCGAGGGCTTCCGCAAGATGGTGAACGCGATCGGGACGATTCCCATCTACTTCCCGACGCCGGCGCGCGACACGAAGAGCGGTCTGTCGATCAACCAGGCCGGTTGCCGGAACCTGAACGGCGACCAAGCGCTCGCGTACGTGCGCTCGCGCTACTACGAGTCGTTCGTCAACGGGCACTGGAAGCCCGACGCGACGTCGGACCTCGCGCGTATCCAGCGCCAGCAATATTTCCTGCGCACGCTCGCCCAGCAGACCCTTCATGCCGCAGTGTCCTCGCCGTGGCGCGCGAGCAGCCTGCTCGACTCGATGCTCCCGAACCTCCAGCGCGACGCGGGGCTGGGGTTGTCGTCGATGCGCGCGCTCGCATACGCATTCCACCGCCCCGGGGGAGTCGAGACCCAGACGTTGCCCGTGACCCGGCAGTTCGTCGACGGTCAGGACGCGCTCGCGCTCGACACCGCCAAGGCGGCGCCGTTGCTCGCCCGGCTGCGGGGCATCGGGAACCCGTCGGTCGCGCCGAACCCGGCGACCTCCGTCGACCCCGGCAGCGTTCACGTCTCCGTCGAGAACGGCAGCGGTCGCACCGGCTTGGGTGCACGGGCGGGTGACGCCCTCGGCAGCCTCGGCTTCTCCGTCGTGGGCACGGCGACGAACGCCGATCGCAGCGATTACGCGGTGACGGAGATTCGCTACGTGGCGGGCAGCAAGGCCCGGGCGCAGTTCCTGGCGTCCGAGCTCGGCGGCGCGGGCAAGGTCGTCGCGCTCTCCGGGAGCGCACCGGCGGGAGCGAACATCGTCTTGGTGCTGGGCCGCGACTACACCGGCCTCACCCGACCCGCGGCGAAGCCGGCGCCGAGCACGGCCGCGACGACGGCACCGACCGGCGCGCAGTCGTCCGGCGGGTCCGCGGCCTCGGCGGCCCCGACCGGCACGTCGTTGCCCGCCGCCGGCTGCTGAGTTCTTCTGTTCAGTACTGGCTGTTCTGAGAATGGCTCTCGCGCCCTAGACTGGCTCCTCATGTCCACCCTCCGATTGGGCGTCTCGTGAGGGTCGCCGTCATCGGGGCCGGGTACGTCGGGCTCACCACCGCGGCCTGCTTCGCCCATCTCGGCCACGACGTCCTCTGCGCCGACATCGACGCCGAGCGGGTGGCGCGCCTGAAGAAGGGCGAGGTTCCCATCCTCGAGCTCGGCCTGCCCGAGCTGATCAAGAAGGGCCTCGCGCAAGGCCGGCTGCAGTTCGTGGTCGGGGCCGCGACCGCCGCCGAGACCGCCGAGATCGTGTTCCTGTGCGTCCAGACGCCCCAGGGATCGGACGGTGCCGCCGACCTCTCGTTCGTAGAGGCCGTCGCCCGGGAGATCGCTCCGGTGCTGGCGCCCTACACCGTGGTCGTCAACAAGTCGACCGTCCCGGTCGGATCGACGCGCTTCGTGCAGCGCGTGCTGTCGGAAGCAGGCGCGCGCGCCGAGGGCGTGACCGTTGCGTCGAATCCCGAGTTCCTGCGCGAGGGCCAGGCCGTCCGCGACTTCCTGAATCCCGACCGCGTCGTCATCGGCTGCGAGGACCACACCTCGGCCGTACGCGTGAGCGAGCTGTACAAGGCCATCGAGGCGCCGGTGCTCGTCACCGATCCCGCGTCCGCGGAGATGATCAAGTACGCGTCGAACGCGTTCCTCGCCACGAAGGTCTCCTTCATCAACGCGATCGCGAACCTCTGCGAAGCGGTCGACGCCGACGCGCGCGAGGTCGCGATCGGCATGGGTTACGACACGCGCATCGGGTTCCAGTTCCTGCACCCGGGCCCGGGCTACGGCGGCTCCTGTTTCCCGAAGGACGTTGCCGCGCTGCTGCACATCTCGGGCGCCGCCGGGTACGACTTCGAGCTGCTGGCCGGAGTCGTCGACGTCAACGCGGCCCAGCACGAGCGCATGATCGACAAGGTGTGCGGCGCGGTCGGCGGGAGCCTGTCCGACGTGACCGTGGGGCTCTGGGGCCTGACGTTCAAGGCCGACACCGACGATCTGCGCGATTCGCCGGCGATCTTCGTCGCCCGGCGCCTCCTCGAAGAGGGAGCAGTCGTGCGCGCGTACGACCCGGGCGCGGGCGACCGGCCGCGAGACATGGTCCCCGGGATCGAGTTGTGCGGCGATGCCTACGATGCCGCGACGGGGGCCGACGCGATCGTCTTGTTGACCGAATGGGACGAGTTCCGGTGGCTCGACTTCGACCGCGTGCGGGACGCCATGCGCGGGCATGCCATCGTCGACGCCCGCAACCTGCTCGACCCGGCTGCGATGCGGCGACGAGGTTTCGCCTACCAGGGCGTCGGGCGACGATAGATGGCGCGTATCGTCGTCACGGGCGGATCCGGATTCGTGGGATCGCATCTCTGCGACGTGTTCCTCGCGCGCGGCGACGAGGTCGTCGCGGTCGACAACCTGTCGACGGGCCGCCTCCAGAACATCGCCCACCTCGCCGAGCATCCGGGCTTCACGTTCGTCCGCGCCGACGTCTGCGACGAGATTCCCGTCGACGGCCCGGTCGACGGCGTGTTCCACTTCGCGAGCCCCGCGAGCCCCCCCGAGTATCTCGCGGTCCCGCTCGAGACCCTCGACGTGAGTTCGCTCGGAACTCGTCGGGCCCTCGACCTCGCGCTCGCGAACGATGCTCGGTTCCTCCTCGCCTCGACCAGTGAGATCTACGGCGATCCCGACGTGCACCCACAGACCGAGTCGTACAACGGCAACGTCGATCCGAACGCACCTCGCGCGGTGTACGACGAAGCGAAGCGATTCGCAGAGACGCTGACGGCGACATACCGGCGCCTGTACGACCTTCCGACCGCGATCGTGCGGATCTTCAACACGTATGGCCCTCGCCTGCGCCCGGCCGACGGTCGGGTGGTGTCGAACTTCTTGATGCAGGCGATCGACGGGAAGCCGTTGACCATGTACGGCACCGGGAACCAGACGCGGTCGTTCTGCTTCGTCGCCGACGAGGTCCGCGGCATCGTGGCGTTGTTCGACTCCGACGTCTGCGAACCCGTGAACATCGGCAATCCCAACGAGATAACGATGCTCGAGCTGGTCGAAGTCGTGCGCGAGGTCACGGGCTCGAGCTCCGAGGTCGTCTTCGAACCCCTGCCCGTCGGCGATCCGGCCCGCCGCCGCCCCGACATCACGCGGGCCCGGGCGCTTCTCGGCTGGGAGCCCACGGTCGCTTTGCGCGACGGTCTCGCGATCATGCGCGACTGGTATCTCGAGGAACGAAGCAATGGCCGCGCCTGACCGTTCGACGCCGCCGAAGCTGCGGAAGCTCTCGGTCGTGGTGCCGGTGTTCAA
>DATCCI010000100.1:0-9280 GCA_036511415.1 Acidimicrobiia bacterium | reverse complement strand
GATCTACAACCCGAACGGCGCGTTGCACTGCATGTTCCGGACGCGCGACTACTTCAACATCTGGAACGGCAGTCCCCACCCGGACGGCTACGCGGACGGCGTGTACTCGTCTCCGGCCATCGGCGACATCAACGGCGACGGCTTGCCCGACATCGTCTTCGGCGGGTTCGACCTGCACGTGCACGCGATCGACCGCAACTGCCACGAGATCATGAGCGACAACGTGGAAGACACCGTCTGGTCGTCGCCCGCGCTCTACGACGTGAACGGTGACGGTCGACTCGACATCTTGATCGGTGGTGACCAGACCGCGGGCGGCGCGATCAACTGGTCGGGCGGCGAGTTCCGCGCGATCGAGTACACGTCCGGGAGCTCGGTCGGATGCTCGCACTGCCACGAGATCTGGAAGCACCAACTCAACGACACCATGTGGTCGAGCCCGGCCGTCGGCGATATCGACGGCGACGGCCGTCCCGAGGTGATCGTCGGCGGTGGCAACTTCTACAACCGCTCCGACGGTCACAAGATCTTCGCCTGGCACGTCGACGACGGCTCGAGCCTTTCCGGTTGGCCGGCATCGACAGCCGGTTCGACGATGCCGTCTCCCGCGCTCGGCGATCTCGACGGAAACGGGATTCCCGAGGTCGTGGCCTCGAGTGCGGACGGTTGGGTGCGCGCCTTCAACGCGAACGGTTCACTCAGATGGGCGACGCATCTGTGGGCGTTCAGCCCCGGGCAAGCGGGAGGTCCCGTCGCATCGCCGATCATCGCCGATCTGAACGGCGACGGTCACAACGATGTCGGCGCGGGCAACAACTACGCCTACTTCGTGCTGAACGGTGCCAACGGCGCGATCATGGCAGCTCTCGACGGCTCCGAGTCGCACGAGAGTGCGGCTGCGGTCGGCGACTTCGGTTCCGGTGTGGGATGGCGCCTCATCGTCGCGGGCTTCGACACGCCACACCACACGAGCCGCCTGCAAGCTTTCGCGATGCCGTCGCCGCGCACCGCGGCGCCCTGGCCGATGTTCCGGCGCGATCCGCTTCACCACGCCGGTCCGGTCGCGCTTCACCTGCTGCCGCCGGGCGTGTGCCGGGGAAGCCTGAATCCGCCCGCGCACCCGCTCGCGGCTTCGTCGAAGGGCTACTGGGTCGCGGGCGCCGACGGCGGCATCTACGCGCTGAAGGGCGCGCCGTTCTACGGCAGCGCCTTCGGCCGCGTACACGGCTCGGCGGTCGGGATGGCCCCGACGCTCTCCGGCAACGGCTACTACGTCCTCGACAGCAGCGGCGGAATCTTCGCGTTCGGTGACGCCCGCTCGCTCGGTTCGATGGCCGGCTTCCGGCTCAACGCGCCGATCATCGCGCTCGCGCCGACCCCGTCGGGTCGCGGCTACTGGTTGCTCGGGTCGGACGGCGGTGTGTTCAGCTTCGGCGACGCGAACTTCTACGGCTCGATGGGCGGCATCCGCCTGAACAAGCCGGTCATCTCGATGGCCGCGACGCGGTCCGGGCACGGCTACTGGCTGCTCGCGTCGGACGGCGGCGTGTTCAGCTTCGGCGACGCGCGGTTCCACGGATCGACCGGAAGCTTCCGCCTGAACGCGCCCGTGATCTCGATGGCGACGGCACCGTCGGGCCGGGGCTACTGGCTGGTCGCCGGCGACGGCGGCATCTTCAGCTTCGGCGTTCCGTTCTACGGAAGCCTTCCGGGCCTCGGACTCTGCCAACCGGTGCAGGGCACCCAGATCCGGCCGTCGCTGACGGGTAACGGCTACTTCGTGCTCGCCGCGAACGGTCAGGTCTTCGCGTTCGGCGACGCCCTCGCGGGTGTGTCCGCGCCGGGTCTCGGCGCTTGGAACTTCGCGGTCGACCTCGCCGTGCGTCCCTGAGCTGTTTGGCCTGAGCGGTCGAGCCCGGGGCGCGTCCCAAGCTACATTCGGCGGCGTGGCCGACGAGCAGCCCCCGTCCTCGCCCGACCGGAATCCGCCTGATCTCGAGCAACTGCTCGCGACGTTGCGCGATCGGGTCGAGCAACGCCGCATCGACGGCGTGTACCCACCCGGTCTCGAAGCCGAGCTGGACGGACATTTCGCGCGCTTGACCGGTGATCGCCCACCGACACCGTCGTTCCTGCTCGCCGAGCTCGAACAGGCACTCGATCAGCTCGTCAACTTCGAGTACCGCCGCGACGCCATCAGCGACTCGAGTCGCCTGCCCGGCGGCTCGACGCTCCATCGGGCGATCGCGAAGGGTGTCGGCCGTCAGATCCAGGGCGTGCTCGAACAGACGCAGGACCAGTCGCGCCGCGTGGTGCGCGCGATCGCGCTGATGGCACGGGCGACGAACCTGCTCTCCGACGAGTACGACACGCGCGTGATCCAGCAGCTCGACGACCTGCAGCGCGAGCTCGCGGAGGAACAAGAACATGTGCAGCAGCTCCTCGACCGAGTGTCGGAGGTCGCGGCGCACGTCCCCGGCGCCGGCCTCGACCTGTGGTACGAAGCGGACGCGTTCAACGCGCACTTCCGGGGGGGTACCGACGACATCGCCGACCGCTACCGCGACCTCGCGGCGCGCCTGGTCGGGTGTGATCCCGTCCTCGACGTCGGGTTCGGCCGGGGCGAATTCCTCGAGCTGTTGCGCGACCTCGATATCGACGCGCGGGGGATCGAAACCGAACGTCGCCTCGTCGAGTGGGCGCGGTCGCGAGGCCTGCGGGCGGATGTCGGTCGGGCGGTCGAGTACCTGAGCGAGCTCGAGGAGGCGAGCCTCGGCGGTCTGGTGATGATCCAGGTCGTGGAGCACCTCTCGCCCCAACACCTCATCGACGTCGTTCGCCTGGCCGGCGAGAAGCTGCGTCCCGGAGGCCGCGTCGTCATCGAGACCGTGAACCCGATGTCGCTGTACACGTTCGCTCACGCGTTCTTCGTCGACCCCGATCACGTTCGGCCGGTACACCCGAATTTTCTCGGCTTCTTGTTCGGCGAGGCCGGGTTCGCGTCGGTCGAGCGGCTCGACCGATCACTCGTCCCCGCCGACGAGACCCTGGAGCTCATGCCGGGCGACGACGAGCTCTCGAAGCGCCTGAACGCGAACTTCGATCGCATCAACGCGCTGGTATTCGGTCCCCAGGACTACGCCATCGTCGCGACGCGGTGAGCGTCCCGCGATGAGCGAACCGGCAGGAGTCGGCATCCATCAGGTTCTGGTCGCGGCGTCGCCGGGCGACGCGATAACGAACATGGCGCTCGGTACGCGTCGTCTCTTGCGCCGGATCGGCCCGTCGGAGATTTACTCGCGCCACATCGCGCCCGAGCTCCTGGGCGACGTGTTGCCGCTGGCCGGCTACCGACCGCGTCACGCCCGGAACCTCCTGCTCTTCCACGCCTCGATCGGGCAATCCGACGTGCACGAGTTCCTGACCTCTCGCGACGAGCACCTCGTGCTCGTGTACCACAACATGACCCCCGGTCGATACTTCGAGCCGTACGATCCGGTGTTCGCCGAATTGCTCGAGCTCGGACGCCGGGAAGTGGAGCGCCTGCGCCCGCGGGTCGTGTGCGCGATCGCCGCATCCCACTACAACGCGCGCGAGCTCGAACAGATGGGCTACTCGGACGTGCGTGTCGTACCGCCGATCGTCGACGTTCGGCGCCTCTCGTCGGTCGAACCGCGGGAGTCGACCCTGCGCCACCTGCGCCACCTCGCGGCGTTCGATGCACCGATCATGTTGTGCGTGGGTCAGCTGATGCCGCACAAGCGGCCCGACTTCCTCGTACAGATGATGCACGTCGCCGAGACCTACCTCGGGATGCGTGGATACCTGCTGCTCGTCGGGCATCAGCGGCTCGAGCGCTACGCGCGCGCGATCCGAGAGCAGGTGCAGGAGCTCAACCTCGCGAGTGTCCACGTCGTCGGACCGGTCGACGAGCCCGATCTCGCCGCGATGTTCCGGTCGGCCGACGCGGTCGTGACCGCCAGCGAGCACGAAGGATTCTGCCTCCCGCTCCTCGAGGCGATGACGTTCGAGAAGCCGATCGTCGCCCGCGCGTGCGCGGCGATCCCCGAGACCGTCGGTGACGCGGCGCTGCTCCTCCCACCGGATCGGGGTCCGGCGTTCTTCGCCGAGGCCGTTACCGAGATGTTGGCCAACGAACCCCTGAAGCGAGAGCTGATCGCGGCCGGAGCGCGGCGGCTGGTCGAGGTCGAACGCTTCCCGCCGGACGCGGCTGTCGTCGAAGCCCTGCTGGAGGTCGTCTGATGCGCCTGCTCTACGTCGTGCAGCGCTACGGCGAGACGATCGCGGGCGGTGCCGAGCAACACTGCCGCGAGATGGCCGAGCGCATGGCCCGACGTGGCCATCACGTCGAGGTCGCGACTACCTGCGCGCAGTCGTACGTCGACTGGGCCGACGCGTACGAGCCGGGTCGATCCACGATCGGAGGCGTCGTCGTACACCGGTTCCGCGTCGCGGCGGCGCGCGACAACATGCGGTTCGACGAGCTGAACCGGCGGATGGTGAGCGGTCGGGGCTCGCGACCTCTGTTCCTCCAGCGCGAGTGGATGCGACTGCAGGGGCCGTGGTCGCCCGACCTGGTGGCGTGGCTCGAGCGCGACGGCATGCGCTTCGACTGCGTGATCTGCTTCACCTACCTCTACTGGACGACCTGGGCGGCGCTCGACGCGTTGCGCGGCCGCGTTCCGCTCGTGTTGCACCCCACCGTGCACGACGAACCCCCCTTGCGCCTCTCCTTGTTCGATTCGGTGTTCCGTACTCCCGACGCGTTCGCGCTCTCCACCCCCGAGGAGATCGATCTCATCCGCGCCCGGTTCCACCTCGATCCGCCCGGAGACGTGATCGGTATCGGCGTCGAGGTCGGGGCCGCCGATCCGGCGCGGTTCCGCGCCGCCTACGCACTGGGCGACAAGCCGTACCTGCTGTACGTCGGCCGGGTCGACGAAGGCAAGGGCGCGCTCGCTCTGGTCGACTTCTTCGTCGCCTACAAGGATCGTCATCCGACCGACGACCTCGTGCTCGTGCTGGTCGGTGACGCCTTGCTCCAGATTCCCGAGCGCGACGACATCGTCGTGACCGGCTTCGTCGACATCCAGACGCGCGACGACGCGCTGGGCGGCGCGCTGGCCCTTGCCCAGCCGTCGTTCTTCGAGAGCTTTTCGATGATCTTGACCGAGGCCTTCGCGTTCGCCCGGCCGGCACTCGTGCAAGGAAGGTGTGAGGTGCTCGCCGGGCACGCTCGGCGCAGCAACGGAGCGGTTCCCTACGACAGCTTCGCCGAGTTCGAGTGCGCGCTCGAGATGTTCCGTGACGACCCCGCACGGGCTGATGCGATGGGTGCCGCCGGACGCGCATACGTCGAGCGGGAGTACACCTGGGACGCCGTGCTCGACCGCTATGAAGCCTTGCTCGAACGCACCGCGCAGGCGCGACCGTCGGCGATCGGTGCGTCGTAGCGCGGCGGGTGGCTACAGCGTCTCGCCGCGGAACCCGATGCCCCGCAGGCGGCCCCGGGTAGGACGAGCCGGGCGTGCTCGGCGATGTCGTCGTAGGGCAGGTCCGGATGATCGACGCAGAGCACGACGAGGTCGGCCGCCGAGATCTCTTCGACCGAGCATTCGACGCGCGGAGTAGGCGGGCCGAGGCGGGCGTCGGCGGGGACGTGGGCATCGTGCGCGCGCACGTCGGCTCCGAGGGCGATGAGTTGCTAGGCGATGGTCATCGCGGGCGACTCTCGCCAATCGCTCGTGCCGGGCTTGTACGCGAGGCCGAGCAGCAGGATGCGTGAGCCGTTGACCGCGCGCCGTTCCTTGTTCAGCATCGAGATGACGCGACTGACGACGTACTCGGGCATGCCGCGGTTGACCTCGTTCGCGAGCTCGACGAAGCGAAAGCGGTGCCCGAGCTGCCGTTCGACCCGCCACGCGAGATACGACGGGTCGATGGGCAGGCAGTGGCCGCCCGCCCCCGGACCCGGTGTGAACCGCATGAAACCGAACGGCTTGGTCGCGGCTGCGTCGATCGCCGACCAGATGTCGACGCCGAGATCGCGCGCGAACATCGCGAGCTCGTTGACGAGCGCGATGTTCACGTGTCGGAAGGTGTTCTCGAGCAACTTGGTGAGCTCGGCCTCGCCCGTGGACGCCACGGGCACGATCTTGTCGACAACGCTCCCGTAGAACGCCTCGACCGCCGAGAGCGAGTTGGGTCCGATTCCCGAGACGACCTTCGCAGTGCTCGCGAACGTCCAGGCGGTGTTGCCCGGGTCGATCCGCTCGGGCGAGTAACCGAGGAAGAAGTCCGTCTCGACTCGCATGCCGCCGGCTTCGAGTATCGGCTTCAGGAGCTCCTCGGTCGTTCCCGGGTACGTGGTCGACTCGAGCACGACGAGCGCGCCCGGCGAAGGAAGCGGGCGAGGTCGCGGCCGGCCGACTCGATGAAGGAAAGGTCGGGGGTGCCTTCGTTCAGGGGGGTCTGCACGGTGATGACCGCGACGTCGAACTCACGCAGATCGTCGGCGTCACGCGAGGGCAGGTAACCGGCGCCCCAGGGCCGCGGTGAGCTGCGCATCGGCGACGTCTTCGACGTAGGAGCGACCGGCCCGCAGCTCCTCGATGCGCGCCGGAGTGATGTCGTAGCCGACGACCGGGAACGCGACCTCCGCCGCGCGCAGCGCCAACGGGAGCCCGACGTAGCCCTGGCCGACCACGACGACCTTTGCCTGCCGCTCCTCGATGCGCGACCTCAGCCGGCGCAGCTCCGGAGTCGTCATGACCGTCCGGTTTGCGTCTCCGTGGCGACCGGAACCTCGTCGCGGTCGCGCGAGAGGCGCACCATGAGGTCGGCGAGCAGGCCGATTGCGAAGATCTGGAAGGCGGCGAAGAGAATCAGCAGAGTGTTCGTCGTGACGCGGAAGTCGTACCGGCTGATGTCGTACACCAGCTTGCCGAGCCCGAATGCCAGCAGTGCGAACCCGGTCGGAAGGAAGAGGCGGAGCGGGTTGTACGAGAGCACCATCCGCACGACCTGCACGCCGTAGCGGCGCGTGTCCTTGACGGGGTGGAACTTCGACTGACCGGCCCGCTTGCCGTACTCGATGGGGATGTACTTCACCGAGTACCCGCCGGAGAGAAAGGTCATCGTCATCGTGGTGACGCAGGAGAAGCCGGGCGGGAGGTGGCGAAGGTACTGGCGCGCGACGTCGGTTCGGAACGCGCGGAAACCGGAATTGAGGTCGGGGATCTTCGTCTTCGTGAGGAAGCTCGCGAGCCGGCGGATCAACCACTTGGCCGGGACGCGCAGGCTCTTCATGGTGCCTTGCTCCGTCGTTCGCGCGCCGACGACCTGGTCGTAGCCGTCGAGCTCCTTCACGAGCTGCGGGATCGTGTCGTTGGGGTACGTCATGTCGACGTCGGTCCAAACGGTCACTCGACCGCGCGCGGCGGCGGTCCCCGCTTTGCGCGCGGATCCCGAGCCGCGGTTCTGCAGGAAGCGGATGACACGCAAACCGCCGAGCGCCTCGGCGGCCTCGCCCGAACCATCCGACGATCCGTCGTCGACGACGATAATCTCGTAGCTGTATTCCGACGCGTCCATCGCCGTGCGAATGCGGTCCACTTCCTGCTTGAGGTGATCGACCTCGTTGAAAACGGGCAGGATGATGGTCACGTCGACTTCGGTGGTGGCGCCGGGAGCGACGAGTGACGCGGGCTCGGTCATGGACGATCAGCCTACGCGACGGGTTCGCCGAGGACGGGTTGCGGAGAGGCGGGAAGGTCGGCCGATGACTCAGGGGGCCGTCCAGCGCACGGCCGGCGGAGTCGATGAAGGGGTCATCGCATCGGAGATCGCTCCCCCCAGCTGGTTGCGATTCCTCGCGCTCGCGGCGGCTGCCGGCGTCCTGTCGTTCGGCTCGGTCGGGTTGGTCCTGGCCGTGAACGGTTGGTACCGGCCCGCCCTCGCCTTCCCCCTGGGCGCAGTTGGTTGGGTCGTGGTCCTCGTGCTGGCGCGTCCGGCGCTCCGGTCGAAGGCCCCCGCGACGCGCGGCGCCCACGTGTACGCGGCCGTCGGTGTCGCGGCGATCCTCGCGCTCACGGCCTGGAACGCCGCGCACGCGTCGCAGCACGTGTTGATAAATCGCGACGGCGGTTCGTACGCGAACACCGCTCGCTGGGTCGCGCGCGACGGTTCGCTGGAGGTAAAGCCGCGTGTCGGCGCGTTCACGAATGCGCCCGGGGTCGGATTCGATTCGTTTGCCGTCTACGCAATGCCGGACGGGTCACTGCAGTTCCAATTCGCGCACCTGCTGCCGGTCGTGATGGCCGAGGCGTTCGCCATCGGGGGGAACGCCGGGCTGTTCCATGCCCCCGAGGTGCTCGGCGGGATCGCGTTACTCGCGTTCTACGTGCTCGCTTGGCGACTCTTTCGCCGTCCGCTCTTCGCGCTCGCGGCAATGCTGGCGCTTGCGTTCGTCATTCCGCAGGTCTCGTTCTCGCGTGACTCGTACTCCGAGATCCCGTCACAGATACTGCTCTTCACCGCGCTCTGGCTCCTCGTCACACCACGGTTGCTGCCGAAATGGCGCGTCGCGCTCACGAGTGGTCTGTTCCTCGGCGCGCTCGAAGCGACGCGGATCGACGCGATCGTGTTCCTCATCGGCGTCCCCGTCCTGTTGGTCGTCGCGTGGCTACGCGTCGATCGCGATCGGCGTCGACGCGACGTTCTGGTGGCCGCGGGAGCATTCGTGGCCGGGCTCGTACCCGGTATGACGCTCGGCTTGGTCGACCTCACGCGTCACAGCGGGAAGTACTACGGAGATCTCTCGCACAACGTGAAGCTGCTCGCCCTCGTCGCCACCGCGTCCGCGATCGCGAGCGCGGTCGTGGCGGTGTGCTGGCCGAAGTCGGTGAAGGTGCTGCGCAGGTTGCCGTGGCCCAAGGTGGCGACGCTCGCGGCGGTGCTGGTCGGCGGCGCGGGATTCGTTGCGTGGCTGGTGCGGCCCCGCATCCAGCACCTGCACGGTTCGGCGATAGGGCTCGTCGCCGGGCTCCAGGCGGCCGAGCACGCAGCCGTCGATCCGACGCGTACCTACTTCGAACGTTCGCTCACCTGGATGGGCTGGTACCTCGGGCCGCTCACGCTCGCGGTGGCGATCATCGGCGCGGCGTTTCTCGTGCGGGAGCTGCTCTTGGGGCGTATGACCCGGGTCATCGGCGTCCTGGTCGTGCTCGCGCCCGGCAGCGTCCTGTATCTCTACAAGGCC
>DATCCI010000099.1:0-4365 GCA_036511415.1 Acidimicrobiia bacterium | reverse complement strand
GGTGCTCGACGATGGGGCCGAGCGCCAATACCGGGAAGAAGGTCAAGCCGGCGACGATCACGACGATCGCCGTGAGCAGCCCGCCGAACAGCGGTGTGTCGGTCGGGAACGTGCCGGCAGTCGCGGGCGTCACCTGCTTGCGCACGAGCGAACCCGAGATCGCGAGCATCGGGATGATCAAGAAGAACCGCCCGACGAGCATCGTGATGCCCATCGTGGTGTTGTACCAATTCGTGTTCGTCGTGATGCCGCCGAACGCCGAGCCGTTATTGCCGGCCGACGACGCGAACGAGTACACGACCTCGGACAGGCCGTGTGGGCCCGAGTTGAAGATCGAGCTCACGGCCGTCTTCAGGACAACCGATGCCGCCGCGAAGCCGAGGATGACGAGCGGTGCGAAGAGGATGTGCAGCACCACCATCTTCATCTCCGCGCCCTGGATCTTCTTACCGAGGAACTCCGGGGTTCGCCCGACCATCAAGCCGGCGATGAAGACCGTGAGGATCGCGAGGACGAGCATGCCGGTGAGACCGACGCCGAGGCCTCCGGGAGTCACCTCACCGAGGAGGAGGTTCGTGAGCGGAACGAGCCCACCGATCGGCGTGAAACTGTCGTGGAACGAGTTCACCGAACCGTTCGACGAACCGGTCGTCGCGCCCGCCCAGGTACCGGAGGCGGTCGGCCCGAAGCGGACCTCCTTCCCCTCCATGTTGCCGCCGGGTTGTGTCGCGGTCACCGTCTGCGTGACGCCCGCCTGGTTCAACTTCGGGTTGCCGTGCGTCTCGAAGCCGACGGCCACGCCGATCGACAGCACCATCAGCAAGAACATCGTTCCGAAGATCACCCAGCCGAATCGCTTGCTCTTGGCCAGGACGCCGAGAGCAAACGTCGCGGCGAAGGGGATCATGATCAGGAACCACATCTCGATCATGTTCGTGAAGCCGTTCGGGCTCTCGAACGGGTGCGAGGAGTTGGTGTTGAAGAAGCCGCCACCGTTGGTGCCGAGCTGCTTGATCGCGATCTGACTCGCGACCGGGCCTCCCGGAATCGTCTGGCTCCCGCCCGCGACCGTCGTCACCGTCGTCGACGCGTGGAAGTTCTGGATCACGCCCTGGCTCGCGAGCACGATTGCCGCGACGAACGCGATAGGTACGAGGATCCGTAGTGTCGTGCGCACGAGGTCGACCCAGAAGTTGCCGATCGTCTTTTTCCGGCTGCGGGTCAAACCGCGGATCAGCGCCACCATCACGGCCAGCCCGGCGGCAGCCGACGCGAAGTTCTGTACCGCGAGCCCGGCCATCTGGGTGAGGTGGCTCATCGTCGACTCGCCGCCGTAGCTCTGCCAGTTCGTGTTCGTGATGAAGCTCGCCGCGGTGTTCCACGCGAGGTCGGGGTGGACCGCGGCCAGGTGATCGGGGTTGAACGGCAGGTGGGACTGCAGACGCTGGAAGCCGTACACGAACAGCAGCGACACCGCGCTGAAGGCCAGCAGTGAGAACGTGTAGGTCGTCCACCGCTGCTCGCTCTCGGGATCGATCCCGCAGACGCGGTAGGTCAGGCGCTCGATGGGCCCGAAGACCCGGTCGCCGGGGGCCTTGCCTCCCGCCCATACCTTCGCCATGTACCCGCCGAGGATCGGCGTGAAAGCGACGATGAGGCCGAGAAAAACGAGGAGTTGGATCCAGCCTGCGGTTGTCATTACAGCTTCTCCGGGAACACGAGGGCGTAGACCAGGTAGGCGGTCACCACGACCGCGAGGATGAGACCGAGCGCGTTGTCGTAACTCATGCGGCTGCGACCTGCTCTGCGGTCTCGTCCTCGGCGTCCTCGGCGTCTTCGACCGGGTCGGGTCCGATGATGCGGTCGCACGCGACGGTCAGCAGTCCGGCGAGCACGAAGAACACGATCGTGAGCGCGATGAACGCGATGTCGTTGTGCACGGGTCCTCCCGTGGAATCGACGCCCGCACTTCGGGCGTGCCGATTCACAATGCGCTCACACACACGCGGACGGGACTCCGTTTGACGCGTCTGTGACGCGAGCCGGTCCATGTTGACGCGGCTCGTACGCGCGAGCGACGTCGGCCCCGGCGCGAGGCCGGAAACACCCCGGAAACAAGGGCGAAAAGGGCAAGCAACCGACGTTAAATCAGTGACCTATGCGTGTCTCATTCGCGTCAAGAGCCTTGGCACGACGTCGCAGTCTCCGTACAACGCTCTCCAGACAACCCGCCGGGAACGGCGAGAGGAGCAACTGTGTACGACCTCATCAGCGTTGTGTTCGTCGTCGGTTTCTTCGCCCTGTGCGTGGCCTACGCGCACGCGTGCGACCGGATCCTCGGGCCCGACGAGCAGGCCGCGGTCGACGCGACCACCGGCGAGCCCTCGGAACCGACCGACGAGGCGGTCGCGGCGTGACACCCGTGCTCGCGGCGTCCGGTGCCGACAACTGGACCGCGATGGTGCTGGCGGTCGGCTTGGTGATCTTCCTCTTCTTTGCTCTCGTCTTCCCGGAGAAGCTGTAATGCGCGCGTCCGAGTGGATTCAGTTCGGCGTGCTGGCGGCGCTGCTGATCGTCAGCACGCCGATCGCCGGCTCCTACATGGCGAAGGTGTACGGGAACGGGCGGGCACCCGGTGACCGCGTTTTCGGCCCGATCGAGCGGCTGATCTACCGCCTCTGCGGCATCGACGGCCGCGGCGAGCAGCGTTGGAAGACGTACGCGATCTCGCTGCTCTCGTTCAACGCGGTCGCAGTGCTCGCGGTCTACTTCGTGCAACGCATCCAATCCCATTTGCCGCTCAATCCCACGCACGTCACGAGCGTGCAGCCGTTCATGGCGCTCAACACATCGGTGAGCTTCGTGACCAACACCGACTGGCAGAGCTACGTGCCGGAGGTGACGGTCTCGCACCTCACCCAGATGGCCGTACTCGGGGTGGAGAACTTCCTCTCGGCCGCGATCGGTCTCACGGTCGCGGTCGCGCTCATCCGCGGTCTCGCCCGCCGGCGTTCCAGCACGATCGGCAGCTTCTGGGTCGACCTCGTGCGCAGTTGCGTTCGCATCCTCCTGCCACTGTCGATCGTCCTCGCGGTGGTGTTCTTGAGCCAGGGCGTGATCGACAACTTCCACGGCAACACGCCGTACAAGCCGGTCGATTCGGCGCTCGTGCAAGCGAAGGACTCGAGCGGTCAGCCCACGGGTTCCGCGGTCGTGCCGGGCGGTCCGGTCGCGTCGCAGGAGGCGATCAAAGAGCTCGGCACCAACGGCGGTGGCTTCTACAACGCCAACTCGGGACACCCGTTCGAGAACCCGAACGGGCTCACGAACTTCCTGCAGATGTACTTCGCCGCGCTCATCGGCTTCGGTCTCACCTACACCTTCGGGAAGATGGTCGGCGACAAGCGGCAGGGCTGGGCCATCTTCGCGGTGATGCTCGCGTTCTGGGCCCTACCCATGCTCGGCGCGCAGCTCCTCGAGACCAACGGCAACCCGCAGGTCACCGCCGCCGGCGCGTCGCAGACAGCCACGGCCACGAATCCCGGCGGCAACATGGAAGGAAAGGAGGTGCGCTTCGGCGCCGCGGCCAGCGCGATGCACGGCTCCAACTCCACGAGCACGACCACAGGGTCGGTGACCTCGTCGCACGACTCCTTCACGCCGCTCGGCGGCGGCATCGTGCTCACCAACATCCTGCTCGGCGAGTACGGACCCGGCGGCATCGGATCGGGCATCTACGGGATCCTCATCCTGGCGCTGGTCGCCGTGTTCATCGCGGGACTGATGGTCGGCCGAACGCCCGAGTACATGGGCAAGAAGATCCGCGCCCCCGACGTGAAGCTCGCCACCCTCTACGTGCTCGCGGTGCCAACCGTGACCCTGGTGCTGGCGGGCATCGCGGCGGTGCTCTCCACTGCCGTCAGCCAGCTCGGCAACACCGGTCCGCACGGCCTGTCGGAGATCCTCTATTCGTACGCGTCCGCGGCCAACGGTAACGGCTCCGCGTTCCCGGGCATCACCGTCACGTCGCACTGGTACCAACTGTCGCTGGCGTTCTCGATCCTCGTCGGCCGGTACGTGTTGATCGTGCCGGTGCTCGCGATCGCGGGCGGCTCCGCCCGCAAGCAGCCGTCGCCGCCTTCGGCCGGCACCTTCCCGACGCACGGCCCGCTGTTCGCCGGCTTGCTGTTCTCCGTGATCCTGATCCTCGTCGGGCTCACGTACTTCCCCGTGCTCTCGCTCGGGCCCATCGTCGAGCACCTGAAGCTGTAGGAGTCCCGTGACTGTCACCGATCTCACCCCCGAACCGGCCGACCTGTCGTCGGTGCACGAGCCCGGTCATGGTGCGTCGCGTCGCGGCGCGCT
>DATCCI010000098.1:0-8551 GCA_036511415.1 Acidimicrobiia bacterium | reverse complement strand
ACGATGAGCGCGGGGACGACAGCGCATGTGCTGATGATCTGGGCCCATCGTCACGTCCCTACATCGGTGTCGTCGCCGATGTTGCTCGGCGAGACGCCGATCGTCGCCGCCGGGGCGTGGGTGTTCTTCGGCGAGTCGGTAACCCTGCTCGAAGGAGTCGGCGCGGCCGTGGTCGTCGCGTCGCTGTGGGGCGTGACGCGCGGACCGGAGCTCGAACACGTCGAGCACGACGTTCCCGATCCGGTGCCGCCCACGTAGTCGCCGGTCGGTCGGGCCATGCCGGCGTGATGCGTTACGGGGAGACGGTGACCTGCAGCGGAGAGAGCGCGTGGCTCGCGAGCGCGGCCGCGCCCGCCGCCGAGAGACCGGGGCCGGCGCCGGGCCGAGCGATGCACGCGAATGCGCAGTGCGACGGGTTGTTGTGCGAGCGGGGAGACTCGAACTCCCACCTCTTTCGAGACCGGGACCTAAACCCGGCGCGTCTGCCAGTTCCGCCACGCTCGCGTCGGCCCATCTTCGCGCTCGGGAACGGTTCCGGAGCGCGGAGCTAATCTGGCGACCTCGCATCCTGGCGGAGGTTCGCATGGGCAAGCAGGTTCCGATCGTCGACTATCTGGCCATCGATGACGGTTCGCCGCATCTCGTCGCCTGGGAGGCGGTCGACTCGGGCGCGCTCTACTTCGACCGCCGCAACGCCGACGCGAAGAGCGGAGGCACCGAGTTCCGGCGCAAGAAGCTCGCGACGACCGGCAAGGTGCGCTCCTTCACGATCGTCCACCGCACCGTGCCCGGCGTCCCCGCTCCCTACGTCTCGGCACTCGTCGATCTCGACGGCGGCGGAACCGTCAAAGCCAATCTCTCGAACATCCCGCCCGACCCGGAACACGTGAAGCTCGGCATGGCCGTGCGCATGACGACCTTCCCGGCCGGCACCGACGACGACGGTACCGAGGCGATCGCGTTCGCCTTCGAGCCGGCTTCTTGAAAGGCGAATCCCCATGAGCGGCAACAAGACGAGCGACAAGAAGACGAGCGACAAGAAGACGGGCGACAAGAAGACGGGCGGCAAGAACAAGAAGACGGGCGGCAAGAAGACAAGCGCCGACACGAGTGGTGACAACGTCTGGATCCTCGGCGCGTACATGACCAAGTTCGGTCGCCACGTCGACAAGGACCTGATCGATCTCGCGAGTGAGTCGGCAATGGGCGCGATGAACGACGGCGGCGTCACGATCCACGACATGGACGTGCTCGGTTGCGGCAGCTTGTTCAACGCCCAAGCCGGTGTCGGCCAGCAGCTGCAGAAGCAGATCGGCCAGACCGGGATCCCGGTCTACAACGTCGCCAACGCGTGCGCGACCGGCGCGACCGCGTTGCGCACGGTATTGCTCACCATCAAGGCTGGCGAGGCCGATATGGGTCTCGCGGTCGGCGTCGAGCAGATGGGCAAGGGCGGACTGCTCGGTGCGGGTGGCAAGGGCGACCGAGGCCGCAAGGTGTACGAGCCGAGCGGGCGCTACGGCTCGGTGATGCAGGTCGAAGGCGTGCTGGGCACGGGCCTGATGCCGGGCGTGTTCGCGCAGGCGGGCATGGAGTACGCGTACGAGCACGGCGGCGTCGACTTCGAGCAGTTCGCGAAAGTCGCGGAGAAGAACCACGCGCACTCGACCCTCAACCCGCTCGCGCACTACCAGAAGCAGTTCACGCTCGACGAGGTCATGTCGGCGGAGATGATGAGCTACCCGAACACGTTGCTCATGTGTTGCCCGAATACCGACGGGTCGGCCGCGGTCGTGCTCGTCAGCGAGGAGAAGCTGCGCACGCTCTCGAAAGATCAGCAGCGGCGCGCGGTCAAGATCAGCGCGTCGGCGCTGACGACCGATCCGTGGACCGAGCACGCGCAGGTTCAGCCCGACGTCAACACGCTCACGCGCAACGCGGCGAAGCAGGCGTACGAGGCAGCAGGTGTGTCGCCGCAGGACCTCGACCTCGTCGAGCTACACGACTGCTTCGCGACGGCCGAGTTGATCCACTACGACAACCTGATGCTGTGTCCTCCGGGCGAGGCCGGCAAGTTCATCGACGAGCGCGGTCCATGGCGCGACGGTCAGACCCCGGTGAACGTGAGCGGTGGCCTTATCTCGAAGGGTCACCCGATCGGCGCGACCGGCATTGCCAACGTCTTCGAGGTCACCACCCACCTGCGCGGGGAAGCCGGCGATCGCCAGATCGACGGCGCCAAGGTCGGCCTCACGCACGTGATCGGGCTCGGCTCGGCCTGCGCCGTCCACATTCTGGAGAAGGCCGCCGTCTAACCGCGTCCAGTGGGCGCCAGGGCGGAAACGGCGCCAACAGATGGGCGCGAAAGTGGCCGCCAGGGGCCGGAAACGGTGCCAACAGATGGGCGCGAAAGTGGGCGCCAGGGACCGGAAACGGTGCCAACAGATGGGCGCGGGAGTGGGCGCGGGAGGGGGCGGGACTTCTCTAGACGGAGGTCCAACCGCCGTCGACGCACACGACCTGGCCGGTCAGGAAACTGCTCGCTTCGCTCGCGAGGAAGAGGAGCGCGCCGTCGAGCTCGTGCTCCTCGCCGCCGCGGCCCATCGGGGTGCGTTGGCGCATCCAACGTTCCGCGCCTTCGTCGCCGAACATGAGGTCTTCGGTCATCTCACTGCGGAACCATCCGGGCGCGAGGCAGTTCACGCGTACGCCGCGGCGCGCCCACTGCGCGCTGAGCTCGCGCGTCAGGTTGACGAGACCACCCTTCGAAGCCGCGTATCCGGCTTCGGGGATCTGACCGACGCCGACGAGACCCCAGATCGACGCCACGTTGACGATCGTGCCACCCGACTCGACGGCGATCATGGCGCGGGCGCACTCGCGGGCGAGCTCAAACGGGGCGACGAGGTTGACGCGCAACGTCGCGGTGAATTTGTCGGTCGTCTCGTCGAACGCGGGTGTCGGCCGGCTCGTGCCCGCGTTGTTCACGAGTACGTCGACCCGGCCCCAGTGCGCGAGCGTGGCCGCGACGAGCGACGCCGGCGCGCCCTCCAGCGAGAGATCGCACGACACCACGTGCGCGTCGCGCAACTCGGCCGCGAGTTGCTCCAGCCGTTCGGTACGCCGGGCCGCGAGTACGACGCGAGCGCCGGCGGCATCGAGCACGCGGGCGAATCGAGCTCCGAGCCCGGCGCTCGCGCCGGTCACGATCGCGACCTTGTCGTCGAGCCGGAATGGGGCAAACGGATCGAGCGTCACGGCCTGGGAATCTAGCGAGATGCTGCTGTAGCGTCGCCGCCATGGCGAGTGACGATCTGCGTCCGTTCCGGGTCGAAGTGGCCGAGGCCGTGCTCGACGACCTTCGCGACCGGCTCTCGCGCACGCGCTGGCCCGACCAGATCCCGGGGAGTGGCTGGGACTACGGCACCGATCTCGCGTACCTCCAAGATGTATGCGACCACTGGCGCACCAAGTTCGACTGGCGCGCGCAAGAAGAGCGGTTCAACCGTTGGCCGCACTTCATCACGGAGATCGACGGTCAGCAGATCCACTTCATTCACGCGCGTTCTGACGACCCGAGCGCGTTGCCGTTGATCATCACGCACGGTTGGCCCGGCTCGGTCGCCGAGTTCCTCGACGTGATCGAACCCTTGCGGGGGACGTTTCACGTCGTCGCGCCGTCGTTGCCCGGTTACGGATGGTCGGGTCCGACGACCGTGCCCGGATGGGACGTGCAGCGCGTTGCCGAAGCGTGGAAGACGTTGATGGCGCGTCTCGGCTACGACCGCTACGGCGCCCAGGGCGGCGACTGGGGCGCGATGGTGTCGGCGCGTTTGGCCGTGACCGATCCCGAGCACATGGTCGGGCTGCACTCCAACATGTTGCTCGCGTTCCCGGCCGATGCGAGCAAGATCGAGCTCACCGAGTCCGAGGTCGCCGACCTGGCCTCGGCCGGCGAGTTCATGACGCGCGGCGCGGCCTACCAGGAGATCCAGGGCAAGAACCCGCAGACGCTGGGCTACGGCCTCACCGACTCGCCGGCCGGGCTCGCGGGATGGATCGTGGAGAAGTTCCGCGCGTGGACCGACAACGAAGGCACCCCGGACGACGCGGTCACGCGCGATCAACTGCTGACCAACCTCACCGTCTACTGGGTGACGAAGACGATCAACTCGTCGATCCGCTTGTACTGCGAATCGCAGCGCACCGACCGCTTCGGACCCACCGGAGAGTACGTCACGGTTCCCACCGCGGCCGCGGTGTTCCCCAAGGAGATCTTCCGGATCCCGCGGGCGTACGCGGAATCGAGGTTCAACGTGGTCCGCTATACCCGGTTCGACCGGGGTGGCCACTTCGCGGCGCTCGAGGAGCCCGATCTCTTGGTGCAAGATGTACAGGAGTTCTTCCGCGACCTGAGGTGAGAACATGCACGATCTCGTGATCAAGGGCGGGTCGGTCGTCGACGGCACCGGCGCCCCGGCAAGTTCCGCCGACATCGCGATCACCGACGGTGTCATCACCGAGGTCGGCGCGGTCGAGGGGAAGGCGAGAGAGACGGTCGATGCCGACGGCGCGCTCGTCACGCCGGGCTTCGTCGACGTGCACACGCACTTCGACGGACAAGTCACCTGGGACCCGCTCCTCACGCCGAGCTGCTGGCACGGCGTCACCACCGTCGTGATGGGCAACTGTGGTGTCGGGTTCGCGCCGGTGAAGCCCGACCGCCACGCGTGGCTCATCGGTTTGATGGAAGGAGTCGAGGACATTCCCGGTGCCGCGCTCTCCGAAGGTATCCAGTGGGGCTGGGAGCACTATCCCGAGTACCTCGACGCGGTCGATCGGGCACCGAAGATGCTCGACGTCGGTGCGCAGGTTCCGCACGGCGCCGTGCGCGGGTACGTGATGGGGGAGCGCGGCGCGAAGAACGAACCGGCCACCCCCGGCGACATCGAGGCCATGGCGCGCATCGTGCGCGAGGGCATGGAAGCCGGTGCGCTCGGCTTTTCGACGAGTCGCACGATCGCGCACATGGCGATCGACGGCGAACCGGTGCCCGGCACGTTCGCGGCCGAGGACGAGTTGTTCGGCATCGGGCGCGTCCTCGGCGAGCTCGGCACGGGCGTGTTCGAGCTCGCACCCGCGGGCGCGCTCGGCGAGGATTTGGCCGCACCCGAGCGCGAGATGGCGTGGATGCGCAAGTTGTCGCAGACGATCAAGCGCCCGGTGTCGTTCGCGCTCACACAGAACGACCACGATCCCGAGTCGTGGCGACTCATGCTCGACCTGTGCGCGCAGGCCGCGACCGAGGGCGCGCAGGTCAGGCCCCAGGTCGCCGGTCGTCCGGTGAGCCTGTTGCTGGGCTTGTTGACGTTCCACCCGTTCGCGTACTGCCCGTCGTGGGCGCCGATCGGCGCCGCCTCTCTCGGAGAGAAGGTCACGGCGATGCGCGATCCGGCGTTGCGCGCCAAGCTGCTCGCCGAGGTCGACGACGCGATCGCTCCCATGCGCCAATTCCTCGATCCGGAGCGCGCGTTCCCGATGGGTGCGGTTCCCGACTACGAGCCGTCGCCGGATCACAGCGTTGCCGCGCTCGCCCGCGCCCAGAACCGTCCGGAGATGGAGGTGTTCTACGACGCGCTCCTTGCGCACGACGGCCTCGGTCTGGTGCTGCGGCCCCTCCTCAACTACACCGGTTTCTCGCTCGATGCGGTTCGGGAGATGCTGTTGCATCCGAGCAGCGCGTGGGGTCTCGGCGACGGCGGCGCGCACTGCGGCACGACGTGCGACGCGAGCACGCCCACCTACATGCTCGCCCACTGGGCTCGAGACCGCGCCCACGACCGGCTGCCGCTCGAATGGGTCGTGAAGAAGATGACGGCCGACACCGCCTCGATGTACGGACTCGGCGACCGCGGCGTTCTTCGACCGGGCAAGGTCGGCGACGTGAACGTGATCGACTTCGACCACGTGCAGCTCGAGCGACCGGTGATGGTGCACGATCTGCCGGGCGACGCGCGCCGCTTCGTCCAACGCGCGCGCGGTTATGTCACCACCGTGAAGTCGGGTGAGGTGATCCTGTGCGACGGCGACGATCAGGGCGCGCGTCCCGGTCGCCTGCTACGCGGCGCGCGCTGAGCGTCAGACGCCCGGCTTCCAGATCATCAGGATCAAGAAAATCACGACGAAGACATTGAGCGTCGCGCCGGCCGCCGCCATCCGCTTGCCGATCGCCTGTAACTCGACCGCCTGGGGCGGGGGACCTCCGGCGGGCGGCGGGCCCTGTTCCATCTCGGCGAGCAGCGCGTTGGTCCGCTTGTGGCCGGGGATCAGGATCGAGTGGGAAATGGCGATTGCGACGACATAGATGACCAACGAGAGCCAGATCCACGTCTGCGAGAACTTCCAGACCGGATGGCTCACGACGACGAGCAAGATGCCGAAGATCGGGATCGCATAGATGAAGTACTCGCCGATCGTCGACACCGCGAAGTTCGCTTCCGATACGGCGCGGCCACCCGGTCCCGGCCGGCGTTGCGCCTGCGCGGCGTAGAGCCCGTTCAGCATGACCGCGCCGAGCCCGACGATCGCAGTCAGGATGTGGAGCACGAGCAGCGTCTTGTACAGACCCGAGCCGTAGGTGGCGAGCACGGCGACCTCCCCGTCGATGCGTCAGCGGCAGATTCCAGCACATGCGCCGCCCGGCGCGCGCCATGATGCACGAATGAGCAACGTCGACCGTCCCACTCGCGTCGGGCTCCTGGCGCCGATGCCGTCGGAGTTCGGACCCCTCGTGAAGGCGCTCGCCCTGCGACGAACCGGCCCGGGCTATTCCGGTGCGGCCGGTCCGATCGACCTCGTTGCGGCCAAGACCGGCATCGGGACGCGCCTTGCCGCGCAGGCGACGGAGCGATTGCTCGACGCGGCGGAAGTCGATCACGTGATGGTGGTCGGCATCGCGGGAGGCATGGGTCGGAGCAAGGTCGGCGACGTGATCTATCCCGAGGTCGTCGTCGACAAGGCGTCGGGAACCGAGTACCGACCGTCGCCGTTGGGTGAGGTCGAGTCGAGCGGTCGACTCGTGACACACGACGATTTCGACATGCAAGCCGCCGAGTGCGACGCGCTCGTTGCCCAAGGCTTCGTCGCGGTCGACATGGAGACGGCCGCGGTCGCGGGCGTATGTGAGCGGCGCGGCGTTCGCTGGTCGGCCGTGCGCTCGATCAGCGACCTCGTCGGGGTCACGCCCGGCGACGTGATCGGGCTCGCGAACCCCGACGGGACTCCGAACATCGGTGCCTCCGTGCGTTACCTCGTCACCAAGCCGTGGCGCATCCCGCGCCTGGTTCGTCTCGGCCTCGACGCGCGCGGCGCGGCCAACGCCGCCGCCGCGGCCGCGGCCCGGTCGCTGCACCACGCGGCTGCTCCCGACGGGCGGTGATCACGCGCCGGCCGGCGCGCTGCGGACGCGAAAGACGGGATGGCGGTCGCCGATCGCGCGCAACGCGTCGTCGGACGCGTTGGCATCCACACCCTCGAAGAACACACCGACCTCCATCTTCCAGCGCCGGAGGTAGGCACGGAGGATCGCGACTTTGTCGTCGTCTTCGACCTCGGTCGCGTGGAACGCCTCGACGCGGCGACCGACCCGCAGCTCGCCACTCCCTGCAACTCGCAGATTGCGCACCCACTGTGTCGTCCCCCGCGGCGAGACGAGATAGCGCTGCCCGTCGTGCTCGAGCAGGTTCACCGGGACCGTGCGCCACGCGCCGCTGGTGCGTCCGCGTACTCGAAGCTCGCGCGAGCCCCACACGCTGATACCCGACTTGGTCAGGAACACGACGATCCGGTTGAACACGTTCCGGGTGAACCAGCCGGGCCGGAGGTAGCGGGCGACGGCCGTGCCGTTCGGTGTCTCTGCTGCTTGCATTTCGGCATCTCCTTCACGAGGTCGGGCACGGGGCGGACCGCGGTGCTTACCGAGAATCGAGAGCACCGCTCTCCATTCGGTCATCTTGCACCCGTACGGCTGTCGTGTCAAGAGCACCGCTCTCGTTTCTTGCCACCGCTCTCGAATAGGGGCAGAATGCCGGTATGGCGACGGCGACCCCAACTGGCAGCGTCTCCCGAACGGCTCGCGATCGGGCGCGGCGCGAGCTGACCGAGGAGATCAAGGCCGTGGCCCGGCGGCATCTCGCGGATCAGGGTTCGGCCGCCCTCTCGCTGCGCGCCGTCGCGCGTGAGGTCGGGATGGTGTCGTCGGCCGTCTACCGCTACTTCCCGAGTCGCGACGACCTGCTCACCGCCCTCATCGTCGACGCCTACGACGCCGTCGGCGAATGCGCGGAAGCGGCCGAACACGCGGCGCGCAATCGCGGTGTCGTCGCCCGTTGGTCGAACCTGTGCGAAGCCGTCCGCGCGTGGGCGCTCGCCAACGCCCACGAGTACGCGCTCATCTACGGCAGCCCCGTGCCGGGATACGCCGCGCCGGAAACCACGATCGGTCCCGCGAGTCGGGTGCCGCTCGTTCTGATGCGGCTCCTCGCCGACGGCG
>DATCCI010000097.1:0-6122 GCA_036511415.1 Acidimicrobiia bacterium | reverse complement strand
GAGCGTCCAGGGCGGATCGAGCGCCTCCGATCCCATCAGCCAGTTCACGCGCACCGTCATGACGGCCGCGCCGGCGACCGTGCCCTCCCACGTGAACCGCTGCGCCGCGACCGTGCCCTCGTCGATCACGCCGACCGGGGTGTCGAGCGGGCGGGTCGCGACGGCCATCTCGTGCAACGACCGCTTGTCCGCGTCGAGCTGCCAGCCGAGCTCGGCGGCGACCATGTCGATCGACTGCATGAACCCGTGGCCGAGCACGTCGATCATCGGGCTCTTGGCCGCGACGTCGGGCGCCTTGCCGAAGAGCATCACCTCGCGCACGACCAGGTCGGTCGGATAGTTGCGGATATCGGAGAATTCCTCGGCGCGCAGGTGACGGATGTTTCGGCACAGCGCCGACAACATGAGCCCGAAGCGCTCGGTGATGCCGCCGGGATTGATGCCGGTGCCGTGCAGGGTCGCGCGGCCCGTGAGGCACGCGGCCTGGAGCGCGGCCACGCCGGGCGAGTCGCCGGGATAGATCCAGCCGACCGGCGTCACGACGTTCTTCCCCGATTCGAGTATCCGGATCACGTCGCGCGTGCTGGCCATGACGGGCGAGTACACGACCGCGTCGGCATCGAGTGCGCAGATCTCGTCGATGCTCCCGGTCGCTCGGACGCCGATGGGGCCGAGGTCGCACAGCTCGCCGGCGTCGCGGCCCACCTTGTCGGCGCTGTGCACCCAGCATCCGACGAGCTCGAGCTCGGGATGGGCGAGCACACCCTTGATCGCTTCCTTGCCGACGAGGCCGGTTGCCCACTGAACGACGCGGTAGGTCATGCGATGATTCTGTCCGATGATGCACGACTGGCGCGAGTGGCACGAGGCGTACGACCACCCGGGGAGCCCGCTCGCCCGCCGGCTCGCGATCGTGCAGCAATGCATCGCCGCCGCGCTCGACGCGACGCCGCCCGGTCCGATCCGGATCGTGAGCATGTGCGCGGGCGAGGGCCGCGATCTTCTCGGCGTGCTGGCGGACCATCCGCGCCGCGCCGACGCACGCGGCCGACTCGTCGAGCTCGACCCCGAGCTGGCGGCGACGGCCCGGTCGGGCGCGCCCGCGGGCCTCGAGGTGTCGTGCGCCGATGCCGGTACCACGACCTCGTATGCCGGCGCGGTTCCGGCCGATCTCGCGCTCGTGTGCGGTGTCTTCGGCAACATCACCGATGCCGACATGATGCGCACGATCGACCTGTTGCCGACCTTGTGCGCGCCCGGGGCGAACGTGATCTGGACGCGCCATCGCCGACCCCCCGACGCGACGCCGAGTGTGCGACAGCGCTTCGCCGACAATGGGTTCGACGAAGTCGCGTTCCTCGCGCCCGAAGGGACGATGTTCGGCATCGGCGTGCACCGGCTCCTGTCGTCGCCACAGCCGTTCCGAGGCGGGGTCCGCCTCTTCGACTTCGTCGGCTTTCGCAACCTCGACAACGTCTGCTCGCAATGTGGCTTCAGCTACTCGGTCGGACGCGCCGAGATCACGCCGTGGCTGCGCTCGGACGCGCAGGCATTCGTCGAGAAGCTCGGCCGCTTCGACGACGCCTCGGTGCGGGTCCGGCCCGCACCCGACGTGTGGTCACCGCTCGAGTACGCGTGTCACGTACGCGACGTGCTGCGCGTCCAGACCGAACGCGCCCTCCTCGCGCAACGAGAGACCGATCCCGTGTTCGTCCCGATGGGACGCGACGAGCGCGTGATCGACGATCGCTACAACGAGCAGGATCCGGTTCGGGTCACCGAGGAACTCATGAGTTCGGCGGAGATCTTCGCCTCTCTGCTCGACGGACTCGACGCCGCCGGCTGGGAACGCACGGGGATGTACAACTATCCCGAACCCGCGCTCCGCACGGTGGAGTGGATCGCGATCCACACCACACACGAGCTCCTGCACCACCGAGGCGATCTCGGCTGATCCGCGCGCCGGCCCCGTTCAGGTGCGGATCGGCACCTTGGCGTAGCCGCGCACGGTGCTCGTGTGCACCATCTCGCAGCCGTCGTCGTCGACCTCCCAGGCCGGGAAGCGCTTCAGCGTCTCCTCGAGCGCGATACGCCCTTCCAGTCGTGCGAGTGCCGCGCCGAGGCAGAAATGGATCCCGTACCCGAAGGCGACGTGACGGCTGATCGGTCGTTCCACGTCGATGCGATCCGGTTCGGGGAACATCCGCTCGTCGCGGTTGGCGGCTCCGGTCAGCAACGCGATCTTCGATCCCTCGGGGATCACTGTGCCCCGCAGCTCGACCGCGCGCGTCGTCCAGCGGCCCTGGATCGGCGACGGCGCCTCCCAGCGCAGGATCTCCTCGACCGCGTTCGGGATCAGGCTCGGATCGTCGGCCAGCTTGCGCCGTTCGTCGGGGAACCGGCTGAGGCCGACGGCCGACCAGCCGAGGAAACGGGCGACGGTCTCGTTACCGGCCGCCGAGAGCAATCCCGAGAACGCGTGGATCTCTTCGTCGGTGAGATACCGCGTCGAACCGTCTCCGACGGCGAGCTCTGCGGTCATCAGTTCGCTCAGGATGTCGTCGCGCGGTTGTCGACGGCGAGCGTCGATGTGCGCCTGCCAGTAGTCGTGCATTGCGCGCTGGATCTGGGTCGCGTGCGCGCCCATGATCTCACCGGGATCGATGTGCAACATCGCGTCGGTCCATTCGCGCAGCTGTTCTTCGTCATCCTCCGGCGCGCCGAGCAGCGCGGAGATGACCATCACGGGTAGTCGCGCGCCGAAGTCGGCGACGTAGTCGAACGCGCCGTGGCCCGCCTCCACGAACTCGTCGAGGAAACGACCGGCGAGCGCGCGGATGCGCGGTTCGAGAGCCGACATGTGCCGCGGGGTGAACGCGCGGCTCACGAGCTTGCGGTAGCGCGTGTGTTCGGGTGGATCCATGAAGATCATCAGCGCGCGTATGAACTCGCTCGGCTCGGGCTCCATCAGCTCCAGCACGGTCGTGTGCGCGGAGCTGAAGCTCGCCGGATCGAGATGGGCCTGGAGAACGTCGTCGAAACGGCTCAGCGCGAAGAAGTCGTGCCGCTCGTTGTAGTAGACGGGCGCTTCGTCGCGCAGCCGTTTCCAGACGGGATGGGGGTCGGCGTCGATGGAGTAGTCGTAGGGGTCGTAGACCAGCGGAATCGCCACCATGGCGCGACCGTACCGCGCGCTCGACGGGCCGTGAACCGGCCGAGCCGCTACGCGACCTCGGGTGCCGCCTGGTGCATCGCCCAGGCGCGGTACAGCTCGGCGTAGTGACCGTCGAGGGCGACGAGATCGTCGTGCGACCCGAGCTCGGCGAGCCGGCCGTCGAAGACCACACCGATGCGATCGGCGCGCGCCGCGGTCGAGAGGCGGTGCGCCACGACTACGACCGTCCGGCCGTGCATCAGCTGCTCGAGTGCTCGCTCGACCGCGTGCTCCGTGCCGGGGTCGAGGTTCGACGTCGCCTCGTCGAGTATGAGCACCGACGGATCGGCCAGGGCGGCCCGGGCCAACGACACGAGCTGGCGCTCCCCCGCCGACAACCGTGATCCCCGCTCGCGTACTTCCGTGTCGAGACCGTCGGGGAACGCGGCGAAGCGATCGAGGAGCCCGAGCACGCGCAATGCCTGCTCGACGTCGGCGTCGGTCGCCTCCGGTCGCCCGACCCGCACGTTGTCGCGCAGCGTGCCCGCGAACAAGAAACCCTCCTGGGGCACGACGATGATCCGGCGCCGCAGCGAGACGAACTCGGCGTCGCGCAGATCGACGCCGCCGACGCGCACCGCGCCTTCGACCGGATCGTAGAAGCGCGCGATCAGTTTGGCGAGCGTCGACTTGCCGGCTCCGGTCGGGCCGACGAGCGCGAGCCGTTCGCCGTCGGCGATGCGGAGCGAGACGTCGTGCAGCACCGGATCGTTCGAGCCGTACGCGAACGTGACGTGATCGACCTCGACGCCGCCCGACCGCGGCAGGTCGACGGCGGCCTGACGCTGCCGGACGGTCGGACGCGTGTCGAGCACCCCGAAGATCTTGGCCAGCGCGGCGGCCGACGACTGCACCGTGTTGTACAGCTGGCTGAGCTGGTTGATGGGCTCGAACAGGCTGTTCAGCCACAACACGAACGCGGCCACCGTGCCGACCGTCACCACCCCGCGCGTCGTCAGCCAGCCGCCGTAGCCGATGATCACCGCGGTGCCCACAACCCCCGCGTACTCGATGATCGGGAAGTACTTGGACGAGATCCGAACAGTGTGCATGTTCGCGTGGTACTGGTCTTCGTTCGTACGGTGGAACTTGCGCGAGAACGCGTCTTCCCGGCCGAACGCCTGGACGACTCGCACGCCCTCGAGGCTCTCCTGCAGGGTGCTCAGGTTCGTCGAGATGCGATCGCGCACCTCGAGGTACGCAATGTTCGACACCCGCCGGAACCAGCGGCTCCCGAGGTACACGGGCGGCACGATGACGAGGATGCCGAGCGCCAGCTGCCACGAAACCACGAGCACGATCACGACCGCGCCGACGAACACGAATGCGTTCTGCACGAACAGGACGAGACCCTGTGAGACGAGCTCTTGCATCGCGTCGATGTCGGAAGTCATCCGCGCCACGATCTTGCCCGTCTTCTCCGTCTCGAAGTAGTCGAGCGAGAGGCTCATCATGTGCCCGAACAGACGGTTGCGCAGCTCCTTGAGGAAGCCCTCGCCGATACGCGCGACGAGCACGATCGCCAATCGCCCGAGTACGAAGCCGGCGAACGCCACGACGAGGTAGATCACGACGGTGAGGTCGAGCGCGCCGCCGTCGCCGGCGTGCTTGGCACCGGGGAGTCCGGCGTCGATGCCGTGCTTGACCAGCAACGGCCCGGCCAGCAATGTGCACGCCTGCGCCATCAGCACGAACGTGGAGACGACGATCAGCGCCCGCCACGGGCGCAGCATGCGAAACAGGCGGCGGACGACGCGCGTCGCTTCGTCGCGCGAGAGCGTCTCTTCGGGGACGTTGTCCCCCCACCAGCCCATCAGTCCCCCAATCCCGGCAGATCGAGGATCGCTTCGTCGTCGACGACACCCGCATCGATCTCGATCGAGGCCCGGGCGAGCACTTCGCGGTAGCGCGGCGACGTAGCGAGAAGTCGCTCGTGCGTGCCGTCGGCTACGACCTTGCCCTCGTCGAGCAGCACGACCCGGTCGGCGAGCGCGATCGTCGCGGGGCGGTGCGCAATGATGATCGTCGTCCGCCCCTGCATCACCTCGGCGAGCGCGGCCCGGATCTCGTGCTCCTTCGTCGGGTCGACCGACGACGTGGCATCGTCGAGGATCAGGACGCGCGGATCCGCGAGCACAGCACGCGCGATCGCGATGCGCTGGCGTTGCCCGCCCGAGAGGGAGTATCCGTGCTCGCCGATGATCGAGTCGTAGCCTTCGGGGAGCTCGCGAATGAACTCGTCGGCGCCTGCTAGTTTCGCCGCGCGCACGACCGCTTCGTTCGGCGCCTCGGGGTCGGCGAAGGCGATGTTGTTGCGCACGCTGTCGGAGAACAAGAACGTGTCCTCGAACACGAGGCCGACCGATCGGCGAACCTCGCTCAGCCGCACGTCGCGCACGTCGGCACCGTCGATCCGCACGTGGCCGGCGTGCACGTCGTAGAAGCGAGGGATGAGCCGCGCCACGGTCGTCTTGCCCGACGCGGTCGCGCCGACGAGCGCGACGGCCTCGCCGCCTTCGATCACGAGGTCGAGGCCGTCGAGCACGGCGGGACCGCGCCCGTAGCCGAAGGTCACCCGCTCGAAGCGCACCGCGCCCGGACCGTCGGGCAGCGCCCGCGCGTTCGGCGCGTCCTCGATCGCCGGATCGGTCGCGAGGATCGAATCGATGCGCCCCGCGGCCGCGGCCGATCGGGGCAGCTGACCGACGAGCATCCCGATCATGCGCAAGGGCCAGATGAGCATGACCACGAAGAGATTGGCCGAGACGATGTCGCCGACCGTGAGGTGGTGGTGCAACACCTGGTGCCCGCCGTACCACAGGATGCCGACCAGCCCGAGGGCCGGCAGCAGGTCGATGAGGGGCATGAACCGGGCCCGCAGTCGAGCCTGATCCATCGACCGGTCGTA
>DATCCI010000096.1:0-3788 GCA_036511415.1 Acidimicrobiia bacterium | reverse complement strand
CGCGAGCTCGAGCGGGTCGAGCTCGAACGACGCCGTGCTGCACATCGCGAGTGCGAGCGACACCGTCAGCGCGGCCGACGACGACAGCCCGCTCCCGATCGGGACCGTGGACGACAAGACCGCGTCGATGCCGGCGTCGGGTCGTCCGCGCTCCTGAAGCAGCGCGACGACGGCGACGACATAGCGGCCCCAGCCCGCGGCGGCACCGCTCCCGTCCGCGCCGATCTCGACCACGTCGCCGAACGCGAGCGAGCGGACGCGAACGAGCCTGTCGAGCGGCTGCTACGTCACCGTCGTACCGAGATCGATCGCGACGGGAAGCACGAGCCCGCCCGAGTAGTCGGTGTGCTCCCCAACCAGGTTGACGCGCGCGGGAGCGAAGACGGTGCCGCCGCTCACGCAGGAGCGGGCGCGGCGGTGGCGTCGATCTGGAGCCGCTTCAGCCGGCGCATCACATCGTTGCCGCCACGCCCAAAGAGATCGTGGAGCTGCACGTACTCACCGTAGAGGATGTCGTACGCCTCACGGTTCTCGAGCCGGGGCGCGTAGCTCGTGCCGCTCAGATGCGCCATCGACCGCGACGCGTCGCCGATCGAGTCGTGGCCGCCGGCGGCGGCGCCCGCAGCGACGGCGCCGAACATCGCCGCGCCGAGCGCAGGCGCCTGGCGCGAGCCCGCGACCGCGATCTCGCGGCCGGTGACGTCCGCGAACACCTGCATCACGAACGGGTTGCGGTCGGGCAGGCCTCCGCATGCGACGATCGCGCCGACCGGGAGCCCCGCGCGCTCGAACGCCTCGACGATCACCCGGGTGCCGAACGCCGTCGCCTCGATCAGCGCGCGGTAGATGTCGGGCGCACGGGTCGCGAGCGTCATCCCGACGAGCAGCCCGCGCAGGTCGGCGTCGACGAGCACCGAGCGGTTGCCGTTCCACCAGTCGAGCGCAAGCAGGCCCGTCTCGCCGGGCCGAAGCGACGCGGCCTCCTCGGCGAGCACGTCGTGGACGTCGATCCCGCGCGTCCGCGCCGCGTCGTGGTACTCGGGGGGGACGGCGTGCTGCGTGAACCACCCGTAGATGTCGCCCAGCGCCGACTGGCCCGCCTCGTAGCCGAAGTAGCCGGGGACGATGCCGTCCTCGACGACGCCGCACATGCCCTCGACGTGCACGAGCTCGTCGCCGAGCAGCAGATGCCCGTTGCTCGTTCCCATGATCATCACGAGCGTCCCCGGCACGGTGACCGTCGTCGCCGGCACGGAGCCGTGGAAGTCGACGTTCGCGACCGCGACCGGCGTGCCCGCATGCAGGCCCGTCCAGGCGGCCGCACGCTCGCTCAGCACGCCTGCCCGGGCACCGGGCGACAGCAGTGTCCGCGACATCTTCTCGTCGACGACGTGCGCGAACCGAGGGTCGAGCGCGGCGAAGTAGTCGGACGCGGGGAATCCGTCGCGCTTCGACCACATCGCCTTGTAGCCGGCGGTGCACGCGTTGCGACTCTCGACGCCGGTGAGTTGCCAAACGACCCAGTCGCACGCCTCGATCAGCCGGTCAGAGCGCGCGTACACCTCCGGCGCCTCGTCCAGGATCTGCAGCGCCTTCGCGAAGAACCACTCGGACGAGATCCTGCCGCCGTAGCGCGGCAGCCACGGCTCGCCGCGCTCGAACGCAACGGCGTTGATGCGGTCGGCCTCCGGCTGCGCGGCGTGGTGCTTCCACAGCTTCACCCACGCGTGCGGGTCGCGGCGAAGATCGTCGAGCTCGCAGAGCGGCGTCCCGTCGGCGAGGGTCGGCAGCATCGTGCACGAGGTGAAGTCGATACCGATTCCGACCACGTCATCGGGCGAGACGCCGGTATCGGCGAGCAGGCATCGCACGGCGGTCTGGAGGCTGCGGACATAGTCGCGCGGATCCTGCAGCGCCCAGTCCGGCTCGAGCTCGACGTCCTCGTCCGGAGCGGGGAGCCGCGCATCGATCACTCCATGCTCGTACGCCTCGACGCTCGTGCCGACCTCGCGCCCGTCCGCGCAGTCGACGAGCACGGCGCGCGCCGACTCGGTGCCGAAGTCGACGCCCAGCGCGAGCGTCACCGCGCCGGCTCCACGACGATCTTCAGACCGCGCCGCTCGACGAGGTCGCGGAACGCCTGCGGCCCCTCTGCGAGCCCGTACCGCGCGGTGACGAGCGCGCCGAGCTCGAGGCCGCCGCTCTCAGCGAGCCGGATCGCGCGCGGCAGGTCGCTTGCACGCATCCGCCGGCAGAACGCGAGGGCCAGCTCCTTGCGACGGGCCGCGGCTGCGTGAAACGACGACCGGTCGCCGTCGGGGATGCCGACGAGCACGACCCGTCCACCGGGCCTGGCCGCGGCGATCGCCGCGTCGAGCGCCTCATCGTCGCCGGCCGCCTCGTACGCGACGTCGACCTCGACCCCGGCCGGCTCGGAGCTGCGCGCGCCGAGCTCCCGAGCGGCCGCGGCCCGGTGCGCAAGGGGATCGGCCGCCAGCTCCACCCGCACGCCTGCGGCGCGCAGCGCCTGCACGAGCAGCAGCCCGAGCGGTCCGCACCCGAACACCGCGGCCGTCGACCCCGCCGACGCGCCGCCTAGATCGACGGCGTGCAGGGCGACCCCAAGCGGCTCGAGCAGCGGCGCCGCCTCGTCCGCGACCGCATCCGGGAGCGCGTGGACGAGCTGGTCCGGCCACGCGACGAGCGTCCGCAGTGCGCCGTCCGTCGATCCATGCCCCGCGAAACGCAGGTCGGCGCACAGGTGCCCCTGCCCCGCAAGGCAGAGCGGGCACCGTCCGCAGGGCACCGCCGGGTCGAGCACGACGCGCTCGCCCGCGCGCGGCCCCTCGACGACGACGCCGGCAAACTCGTGGCCGAGGACGAGCGGCGCGCGCAGCACCGCGTCGCCGATCCCGCCTTCGAGGAACCAGTGCCGGTCGGAGCCACAGAGGCCGACCCCGCGGATGCGCACGAGCACCTCCCCCGGCTGCGGCTCGGGATCCGGCTCCTCGTGCAAGTGCAACTCGCCGGCCGCGTGGAGACGCAGCGCATTCACGCCGGTTGCCCGTAATAGGCCCCGGCGCCGTGCTTGCGCGCGAAGTGCTTCTCGAGCAGCTCCGCCGGGATGCCCTCGAGCCCCGCAGCGAGCTGAAACGAGCGGTACGTGCTCGCCGCCACCGCCTCCAGGGCGACCGCGTTCTCGACCGCATCCTCGACCTCGGCGCCCCAGACGAACGGTCCGTGCGACGCGACGAGTGCAGCCGGCAGCTCGAGCGGATCGAGCCCGCGTTCCGCGAACGTCTCCACGATCACCGCGCCCGTCCGCTCCTCGTAGTCGCTCTCGATCTCCGCCGCGGTCAGCTGCCGCGTCACCGGCACCGGCCCGTGGAAATGGTCGGCGTGCGTCGTGCCGAGGCACGGCAGCTCGCGCAGAGCCTGCGCCCACGCCGTCGCAAACGGCGAATGTGTGTGCACGACGCCTCCGACCTCGGTGAATGCCCGATAGAGGGCGAGGTGTGTCGGCGTGTCGGAGGACGGTCGCTGCTTCCCGGAAACGACCGCGCCGCTCGCGAGGTCGACGACCGGCACGTCGTCCGGCCGGAGCGCGCCGTACGCGACGCCGCTCGGCTTGATCGCCATCACGCCGGCCGCACGGTCGGCGGCGCTCGCGTTCCCGAACGTGAGCACGACGAGGCCGGCGTCGACGAGCGCGAGGTTCGCGGCGACGACGCGCTCGCGCAGCTCGTCGAACACCTACAGCCCCCCGGCGAGCCGGTAATACGCCTGGT
>DATCCI010000095.1:0-2291 GCA_036511415.1 Acidimicrobiia bacterium | reverse complement strand
GTGGGTCGGTACACCGCGGCTGCCGTCGCCGCGCAGGTCGACGACGACGACCGCGTCGGCATCGAGGTGAACATCCGGCGCGTCTGCGAGCGCGTGCGCGGCGCCCGCCTCTCCGACCTCGAAGCCGAGGCGTGCGTGCGCGAGATCGGGCGAGGTCTGCCACCGCGCGACCGCCTCCTCGCGTTCATGGACCTCGGCGCGACGGTCTGCACCGCGCGTGCGCCGTCGTGCGATCGTTGCCCGATCGTGTCGATCTGCGCGACGCGGGGAACCCACGTCGAGGAGACCAAGCACCGGCAGTCGCGCTACGAGGGCTCGTTCCGCCAACGCCGCGGGATGGTGATGGCGCAGCTACGAACCGGTCCGGTCGCCGCGTCCGAGCTCGACGGCGAAGTGCTGGCGTCGCTGCTCGACGACGGCCTCGCGGAGGTCACACGCGGGCGCGCACACCTTCCGCACCCGCCGCGGCGAGGAAGTTCGCCAGGAGTTGGTGCCCACCTTCGGTGAGGATCGATTCGGGATGGAACTGCACCCCTTCGATCGGGAATTCGCGGTGCCGCAGCCCCATCACGAGCCCGTCCTCGGCCTCGGCCGTGATCTCGAGCACCCCGGGCACGGTGTCGCGCGCGACGACGAGCGAGTGATACCGCGTCGCGGTGAACGGATCGGGCAGCCCCGCGAACACGCCGAGGCCGGTGTGGCGGATCTCCGACGTCTTGCCGTGCATGACGCGCGGCGCCCGCACGATCGAAGCGCCGTAGAGGTCTCCGATGCACTGCAGACCGAGACATACCCCCAGCACGGGCGTGCCGGTCTCGCCGAACACCCGGATGGCCTCGTTCGAGAGGCCGGCGTCGGAGGGCCGGCCGGGACCGGGCGACACGAGCACCGCGTCGGGTTCGAGGGCGCGCATCTCGTCGAGCGACACCGCGTCGTGGCGATGCACGACCGGCTCGGCGCCGAGCTCGCCCAGGTATTGGACGAGGTTGTAGACGAACGAGTCGTAGTTGTCGATCACCAGCACGCGCGGCACGGCGCCATTGTCGCGTACTCTTTGGACCATGCCCGAGAGCAAGAGCAAGCGGTCGCGCTACACGCCGCCGCCGCCGAAGAAGGCGCCGCCCTCGAAGCTGTGGGTACCGGTCGGTCTCACGACCCTGCTCGGGGTCGGCCTCGCCGTGGTGGTCACGAACTACCTGAACCTGCTGCCCGGGCCCGACACCGAGAACCGCTACCTCCTGCTCGGTATCGCGCTCATCAGCGGCGGCTTCTTGATGGCGACGAACTACCGCTGACCAGCGCATTGCCGGCAGATGGCCGAATCGCAAACATGTGATTCCTCACAGTTTTATCCACATCCTGTGAGTAACTCGCAATCGGGTTCGGTGCCGCACCCACGGCCGATCGCGGTCTTTACCTCGCTCTAATCGCAGAAGTGGACGCTTCGAGAGGCGCATGAAGAAGGCCGGGTCGCCCCGAAGCGCCCGGTCTTCCGGGGAGGCGCCTTCGAGGGCGTCCTGCATCTCGGGGGCGTCTCTTCGCGAGTCGTGTGTTGCTAGGACGCCTGACGGTCGGCGCGCTGCGCCTCTAGGTCGCAGCTGTGGATCGGGCGGCTGCAGTCGTAGATCACCAGCCCGCCGGGTTCGCACTCGATGCGGAGCCCGAACTCGTGCGGCTCTGCAACCACGATCGGCGCCCGGCAGTACGGGCACCGCATCATTCCCACGACCCAAACCCTCGCGCCGCTGACCCCGAACGGCGGGGATGGTCGCGGGTCGCCGCACCCACGATCAGGCCGGGCGGGCCTACTCGACCGGTGTCACCAGCACCATGGGCTCCCGGCAATGGCGGGGGGCGTCGGGCATGTCGCCTTCGGGGGCGGCGAACAGCACGAGCTGGGCCCCGCACACGATGCAGCGGTAGCGGTAGTCGACGTCTTCGAGCTGGACTTCGGACGGGTCGGGCGGCGGATCGGACTTCGAGAAGTTGCCGATGCTGCGCGCGCCGATCAGGTAGATCACGACCGCGGCGAACAGCGCCGCGACCACCTTCAACCCGAACCAGACGACGTCGACCATGGTCGCCGCCGATGGTACGCCGGGTCCGGAGCCCAGCCGGATCGACCAGCCGGATCGGCGCAACCCTCTAGATGCGCTCGATGATCGTGGCGTTCGCCATGCCGCCGCCCTCGCACATGGTCTGGAGGCCGTAGCGACCACCCGTGCGCTCGAGCTCGTTGAGCAGCGTGGCCATGAGCCGCGCGCCCGAGCAACCGAGCGGGTGGCCGAGCG
>DATCCI010000094.1:0-3111 GCA_036511415.1 Acidimicrobiia bacterium | reverse complement strand
TCGGGCGGGCATCGACCCGCTGGAAGTCGGCCAGGTGATCGGCGGGTGCGTGAGCCAGGTCGGTGAGCAGACGTTCAACATCGCGCGCACCGCGTGGCTCAGCGCCGGGCTTCCGCTCGAGGTCGCCGGCACGACGGTCGACAGCCAGTGCGGTTCGTCGCAGCAGGCCTCGAACCTCGCGACCGCGATGGTCGCCTCGGGGGTCGTCGACGTCGCGCTCGCGTGCGGCATCGAGTCGATGAGCCGGGTGCCGCTCGGCGCCGCGGTACGCAACGACTTCGGCCGTCCGAATCCGCGGTCGTACCGCGATCACTACGAGCTCACGAGCCAGTTCGAGGGCGCCGAGCGCATCGCCGACAAGTGGGGCATCACGCGCGCCGACTGCGACCAGTTGGGTCTGCAGTCTCAGCAGCGCGCGCAGCAAGCGTGGGCGGAAGGCCGTTTCGAACGCGAGGTGCTGCCCGTCGACGCGCCCGATGTCGACGCCGACGGGAAGCCGACGGGAACGACGCATCATGTGGCGCGCGACGAAGGGCTCCGGGAAACGTCGCTCGAGGCGCTCGCCAAGTTGAAGCCGGTCGGACGCGAGAACGGCGTGCACACGGCTGGGTCGTCGTCGCAGATCACCGACGGCGCAGCCGCCGTGCTGCTCACGACCGCCCGCAGGGCGCGCGAGCTCGGGATGCGGCCGCGAGCGCGGGTCGTCGATCAGTGCCTCGTCGGCGTCGATCCCGTCCTGATGCTGACCGGCCCGATCGACGCGACCCGCCGCATGATGGATCGCACCGGGCTCACGATCGACGACTTCGACACGATCGAGATCAACGAGGCGTTCGCTTCGGTCGTACTCGCGTGGGAGCGCGAGGTGAAGCCCGACATGACTCGCGTCAACCCGAATGGCGGCGCGATCGCGTTGGGCCATCCCGTCGGCGCGACCGGTGCTCGGCTGATCACGACCGCGTTGCACGAGCTGGAGCGGATCGACGGGCGGTACGCGCTCGTCACGATGTGCTGCGGGGGCGGGCTCGGCACGGGCACGGTGCTCGAGCGCGTTTGACGGTGCCACACGGCGGGCTGCTCGAGCTCGAGCCCGGCGAGGAGGTGCTCGCCGTTGCCCGGGCGAGCTTCCGGGGCGCCGCGGCCGTGAGCACGCGCGCCACATTCGCGCTCGGGTCGGGCCGCATGCGGCTGCGCGCCTTCCGCGTGTGGCACGACGCGGCAGTCTCGTCCGGATTCCCGATCGTTCCCGCCGACATGGTGGTCGCGGCCACCGACCGGCGCGTGCTGTTCGGCCGCCCCACGTTCTGGGGCCGCGCGCCGGCCCGATATTCCGGCGCGGTCGACCTCGAGCAGATCGCCCAGATCGTCGCCGTGCGACACGGCATCGTTACCGGAGTTGCATTCGGGTTCACTCATGGAGCCATCGTCGAGATCGAGGCCGTGCGGGCCCGGCCCCTGCGCCGGCTGGTGGAAGTCGTCGACGACCTCCTCGCCCGCCGATAACGCGCGGAACCCCCGAACAGTTCTTCGCATCGATGGGGATAGCGTCCGGGCATGACGACATTCGGATACCAGATCCCGGGGTTCCGCCGCGCCGGCTCGTCCGACTCGGAGATATTCGACAACACGCTCGCGCACGCGCTCGCGGCCGAAGAGAGCGGGTTCTCGTCGGTGTGGGTGATGGATCATTTCTGGCAACTGCCGGCTCTCGGCGGCCCCGACGAGCCCATCCTCGAGGCGTACACGCTGCTCGGCGCGCTCGCGGCGCGCACCGAGCGGGTCCAGCTCGGGACGCTTGTGACGGGCGTCACGTATCGCAACCCCGCACTCCTCGCCAAGATGGTGACGACGCTCGACGTGATCTCGCACGGGCGCGCGATCCTCGGGATCGGCGCCGCGTGGTACGACGTCGAGCACGCCGGATACGGCTTCGAGTTCCCCGGCGCGGGCGAGCGCCTCGACCGGCTCGAGGAGGCAGTGCAGATCTGTCGCGGGATGTTCGGCGACACGCGACCGTCATTCGAGGGGCGCTACTACCAAACCGACGATGCGCGGAACGTTCCCAAGCCGATTCGGCCCGGCGGACCACCGATCATGATCGGCGGAAGCGGCGAAAAGCGCACGCTGCGACTCGTCGCACAGTACGCCGATATGTGCAACGTAAGCGGCGGTCCGGACACGGTGCGGCACAAGCTCGACGTGATGCGCGCGCATTGCACCGACGTCGGGCGCGATCCGTCGCAGATCACGACGACCCGTCTCGGCACTCTCGTTCTCACCAATGACGCCGACGAGACCGGGCGCGTGCGCGGGTTCCTGTCGGGGCTCGCGGGCGACCAGTTCGACGAGCAGTTCACGGTCGGCGAGCCCGACGAGGTGGTGCGCCAGGTCGAGGCGCTCCTCGCGGCGGGGATCGACTGCCCGATCTTCAACATGCCCCTTTCCGATCCGGAGACCGTGGCGAAGGCCGGGGAGCTGCTCACCAAGAACTTCGCGTAGCGTTGCCCACCGTGAGCCTCGTCGAGCGACTCGGATACCCGCCCGACGCGAAGCTGTTGATCGTCAACTGCGACGACCTCGGGTCTTCGCGTTCGGCGAACGTCGCGGTGTACGAGGCGCTTCGCGACGGCCTCGCCAGCAGCGCGACGCTGATGGTTCCGTGCCCGTGGGCACGCGACGCGGCCGCGATGTATCGGGGTGAGGACGTCGGCGTGCATCTCACGCTCAACTCCGAATGGGAGACGTATCGCTGGGGGCCGATCACCCACTCCCCCAGTCTGCTCGACGGCGACGGCGGCTTTCCCCGAACGGTCGAAGACGTATGGGACCACGCCGACCTCGACGAGGTGCGCAAGGAGTGCCGAGCCCAGCTCGAACGCGCGATCTACTGGGGCTTCGACGTCTCACACATCGACTCGCACATGGGGACGATGCAGCTCCGTCCCGAGTTCTTCGACGTGTACCTGGAGCTCGCGGTCGACTTCCGACTCCCCTTGCGTATGGCCGGTGCGAGCGGCGAACGGCTGATCGGCTTCCCTTACCGGCGCTTGGCCGAAGAAGAGGGCGTCGTCTTCCCGGATCATTTCGTGTATACGAGCGTCGGTTCGCGGC
>DATCCI010000093.1:0-2608 GCA_036511415.1 Acidimicrobiia bacterium | reverse complement strand
AAGGTGTTCGCGATCTATCCGGAGGGCACGCGTACGCGCGACGGGTTGTTGCACCGTGGCCACACGGGCGTGGCGCGGCTCGCGCTGCGCTGCAACGTCCCGATCGTGCCGATCGGCCTCATCGGTACCGACGCCGTCCAGCCCGTCGACTCCCGCATGCCGAAGTTGTTCCGCGTCGTGACGATGCGGTTCGGGGAGCCGGTCGATCCTGGACGTTACGCGGGTCGCGAGCACGATCGTATGGCGCTGCGCGAGCTCACCGACGAGGTGATGTACGAGATCTGCCAGCTCTCCGGCTACGAGTACGTCGACACCTATGCCACCAAGCAGGCGGAGGATCTCCCCACCGAGACGGCTCGCGTCGCGAGCTTTGCCGACGCGCGCACGCCGGTATCGGCGGCGTCGTAACTCAGACCGACTGGTCGCGCGACCAGTCCCGCGACCGTTCGACGGCGCGTCGCCATGTCGCGCGACGGCCGGTCCGCTCGTCGTGCGTCATGGTTGATGAGAACGACGCGTCGGCGCTCCACCGGGCGTTCACCTCTTCGGGCGAGGCCCACACGCCCTCGGCGACGCCGGCGAGGAACGCCGCGCCCAGCGCCGTCGTTTCTTGGATCGCGGCCCGCCGCACGGTCACGCCGAGCACATCGGCCTGGAACTGGCACAGCACGTCCATCACGGATGCGCCGCCGTCGACGCGCATCTCGGCCGGTGCCGCGCCGCTCGCGAGGGTGATCGCGTCGACGACATCGGCGGTTTGGAACGCCATCGCCTCGACGACCGCGCGGGCGAGATGGGCGCGGGTTGTGCCGCGCGTGATCCCGACGATCGTCCCGCGCGCGTACGGGTCCCACCAGGGCGATCCGAGGCCGGTGAATGCGGGGACCACGTATACGCCCCCCGAGTCGGCGACCGACGCGGCCAGCGGCCCGATCTCCGCCGCTTCTTGGATGACACCGAGGCCGTCGCGCAGCCATTGGATCGCGGCGCCGGTGACGAAGATCGCGCCCTCCATCGCGTACGTCACCTCGCCCGGCGTGAGCGACCACGCGATCGTCGTGAGGAGACCGTCAACGGGCTCGGGCAGTTGCGCACCGACGTTCGTGAGCACGAACGAGCCGGTGCCGTAGGTGTTCTTGGTCATACCGGGCTCGACGCACGCCTGGCCGAAGAGCGCGGCTTGTTGATCGCCGGCGATGCCGCTGATCGGAACGTCGAGGCCCGCTGCGTGTGCGGGAACCGCCATGGCGAACCGGCCGCTCGACGGCCGCACCTCCGGCAGGCACGCGCGGGGCACGCCGAACAGCTCGCAGAGCTCGTCCGACCAGTCGCCGGCGCCGATGTCGTAGAGCATCGTGCGGCTCGCGTTCGACGGATCGGTCGCGTGCACGCCGCCCTCCGAACCGCCGGTCAGCTTCCAGAGCAGCCACGTGTCGACGGTGCCGAACATGAGGTCGTCGTCGGCCGAGACGTCGCCCGAGTGCAGCAACCACGAGAGCTTCGACGCGGAGAAGTACGGATCGAGCACGAGGCCGGTCGCGCGACGGATCATCGGCTCGTGCCCGGCCGTGCGCAGCTCGTCACACCGCTTTGCGGTGCGGCGGTCCTGCCAGACGATCGCGGGGGCGCGGGGCTCGCCGGTGCGGCCGTCCCAGACCACGACGGTCTCTCGCTGGTTCGTGATGCCGATCGCGGCGATCGTCTCGCCGGCATCGTGGACGTGCCGGACGACCTCGCCCAACGTCTCGGACGTCACCCGCCAGATGTCTTCGGGGTCGTGCTCGACCCAGCCCGGGCGAGGGAAGTGTTGCGGGAACTCGCGATACGAGCGGGCGCGCGGCGCGCCGTCGGCGCCGACGGCGAAGGCGCGGACGCCGGTGGTTCCCGCGTCGATCGCGATGACGCAGCTCATTGCAGCTCGCGGCGCGTGCGAGCGAGGAGCGCGTCGGCGAAGGCGGTCGCGCGAGGGCTCATGTTCATCTCGATCCACAGCGGGCGGTGGCCACGGGAGGTGATCCGCAGTCGCTGCCCGCGCGGTCGGTCGTGATCGGCGACCTGGATCCGGTCGAGGGACGACGCATACACGCGTCGCCGCGGCCGGCGCGTGAAGAAACCCGTGGAGAACATGACCAGATCGTGATCCGTGACCGCCGCGAAGTCGAAAGTGCGGGCCGCGAGGAGGCCGTGGAGGCGGACTTCTCGGGACACCCAGCCGCGCGCCCATGCGGCGATGGGTTCGTCGGCGCCGACCAACGATTGCAGGCGGGCCCTGACCCGCTCGTCGCGTGCCGAGACGGGGAGAACGGTCGGGGCCGGGGTGCTCTCGGGTGCCGGTGGCTCGTCGGCTGCTGGTCGGTCCGGAGTGGGTTGGTCCATCGAGGTCACGCCCGCGGCACGGACGCGCGGCAGGATAGGGCAAAGCATAGGAGGCAGCGATGCGAATCGGGATGCTGACCGGCGGTGGCGATTGTCCGGGGCTGAACGCGGTGATCCGCGCGGTCGTGCGCAAAGGCATCGGGCAATACGGGCACACGATCGTCGGCTATCGCCACGGGTGGCGCGGGCCGATGCAGGGCGAGTCGATGGATCTCTCGCTCGGCGCGGTACG
>DATCCI010000092.1:0-3643 GCA_036511415.1 Acidimicrobiia bacterium | reverse complement strand
CGTACGGGCCTCGGTCGAACCGCGCCGGACGTTATCGCGGCGTGCCGATCGGAGCTCGGCGTGCGCGAACAGCGCCGCGACCCCGTCGAGATCACCGCGGTCGAGTCGGTACGCATACTCGTGGATGAGGGCGACGATCTCCTCGACGTCTGCGGCACCGGAACGGCTCATAGGCGTATGGGCATCCGCGCGTATCCGCGCACGTTGCCCGAATGGACGCGTTCGAGCGCGCGCTCGTCGATCTCGTAGCCCGGATGTCGGCCGAGGAATTCCTCGAGACCGACGCGCATCTCGAGCCGGGCGAGCGCGGCGCCGAGGCACACATGGATGCCGTGCCCGAACGCAAGGTGGTGCGTCGGCCAGCTGCGGTCGATGTCGTAGGCGTCGGGGTGGTCCCAGACCCGTTCGTCGCGGTTGGCGGAGCCGAGCAGGAGCAACACCTTGTCGCCGCGGGGCATCTTCCGGCCGTGCAGCTCGACCGCGCGGGTGAGGGTGCGCGCCATCACCTGGGTCGAGCCCTCGTAACGCAGGATCTCCTCGACCGCGTCGGGAACCCGCGCCGGGTCGGCGATCACCTTGGCCCGCTCGGTGGGAAAGCGCTGCATCGCGAGCAGGCAGTTGCCCAGCAGTTTCGTCGTCGTCTCGTTGCCCGCGATGATCAACAAGAACAAGAACCCGACGACTTGATCGTCGGTGAGCTGTTCGCCGTCACTCTCGGCCGCGATGAGCGCGCCGGCGAGATCGTCGTCGCCGGGCCCTGCTCGGCGATCGGCCACGAAGGCGGAAAAGTACTTGTAGAGCTGGTACGCCGCGTCGATCCCGGCCGGAGTCACTTCCATGTCGCCTTCCGCCCGGTGCAGCAGCGCGTCGCTCCATCCGCGCAGCTCCTCCTGATCGCCGTCCGGTACACCGAGCAGCCTCGAGATCACGTCCATCGGCAGCGGCGCCGCGTAATCGACGATCAGGTCGGCGGCCGCGCCGTCCCGGAGCCGGTCGAGGTAGCCGATCGAGAGCTTCCGGATCGCAGATTCGAGGTCGGCGACACGCCGGGGCGTGAACGCCCGGCTCACCAAACGCCGCAAGGCCGTGTGATCGGGCGGGTCGGTGGTGAGGAGCATCGGCAGCGCGCTGCCCTCCTCGAGTGTGATGCCGAAGCGTGAGCAGAACGTGTCGGGATCGTGCAGGGCGCGCACGACATCGTCGTATCGCGAGAGCGCCCAGAATCCGAGATCGTCGTCGTGGTAGGCGGGTGATTCGTCGCGCAGCTGCCGGTAGACGGGGAACGGGTCGTCGTGGAACTCGTAGCTGAACGGGTTGAACCGGACCACTCGGAGAGGCTAACCAAAGGCATGGCCAACGACGTCGACCTCGGATCCAGATTCCTACGGTGGGAGCAGCGAGGTACCACCGCCTGGGTCACCATCGACCGGCCCGAACGGCGAAACGCGCTCACGTCGAACATGTACTTCGGCATCCGACGCGCCGTCGACCGCGTCAACGCCTCGCGCTCGCTCCACGCGCTGGTCGTCACCGGTACCGGCGACGTGTTCGCGCCCGGAGGTGAGCTCGGAGGTCGGCACGACGACGGCGACATAAACATCGGAGAGCTGCTCGGCACGGGCGCGGTGCCGTTCGACGCGATCCGCGACTCGCGCAAGCCGGTGATCGCCGCGGTCAACGGCCTGTGCATGGGCGGCGGCCTGCTCATCGCCATGCTCTCAGATATCGCGATCGCCAGTGAACGCGCGGTCTTCGGCGCGCCCGAGCTGAGGCGCGGGGTCGCCGACGCGTACCACGCGGCGATCCTTCCCGAGCACGTCGGTATCGCCCTCGCACGCGACATGCTCTTCACCGGTCGCCGGCTCACCGCGCACGAGGCGGAGCGCCACGGCCTCGTCGCCCGGGTCGTTCCGCACGAGCAGTTGATCCCCACCACCGACGAGGTCGTGCGCGACCTCCTGTACGCCGCGCCCCGGGCGCGCGTCGCGTTGAAACGCCTGATCAACGTCCGCTACGGCGTCGTCGACCGGATCACGTTCGACGAGTCGGTACACGGAGACGAGGTGGTGGAGGGCTTCGAGGCCTTCGTGCAGAAGCGCTCGCCATCGTGGGTACCTACCGACACCGGCCCCGAGGGCCGCGCCTAACATCTCCCGCGTGGCCGATCGTGTCCGCTGGTTGCTCTACACGCACGAGGGACGGGTCGCGCTCGCCGTCGTGTACTCGATCGCGGCGGTGGTCTCGATCGCGACCTACACGGTCATGCGCAGCCCGCTCTACGGGCTCGGCCAGCTCGCGCTCACGTCGTTCGGCTTGTTGTGGACGCGCTGGAGCCTGCGCCGGGTTTGACCTTCGAGGGTTCGACGTTCGAAGCGATCGCGCCCGGGCGAGGGTTTCGGTGCCTAGGGGCTGGGAGGTTGTGACGACGAGGCCGAGGAACGGCCGATAATTCGCTCCTCGGCCTGGGAGAGCATGACGATCCCACCCAAGATCGCGGCGATCGACACCACGACCGCAGAGATCTCGAAGAAGCTGTGCGCGCCGACGCGTTCGTCTAGGAGGAAGAGTCCGAACAACGAACCCGAGATGACGCTCATCGCCTCGATTGAGCCGACCGCGGCGCCGAGCGCTCCGGTCTGCAACGCGCTCTGCGCGACGATCACGCCTCCGATCGCCGCCACGGCAAGCGCGTAGGGCTCCCAGTGCCCCACCCAGTCGAAGATGCCGTTCCCCAGGTAGTGGACGAGGGCTTTGGTGAGCAGGGCGGAGACGCCGAACGCGATGCCGGCGGCGACGCCGAGAAACGCGCCGCGCGGGCGTCCTCGGGTCGCGCGACCGAAGGCCATGCATATCGCGATCGCGGCGACGGCACTCGGTCCGGCGATGAGCCACTCCCGCGTGCGAGCGATCTGGCGGCCGCCGGTCGGCGACACCTCGTACAAGAAGAGTGCCAGGCCACCGGAGAGCACACCGGCCGCGATCCAATCGCTACGTCGAACCGGGCGGTGCACGAACGCAGAGCCGATGAACAACGACATCAAGATCCCCGTTGCCAGGATCGGCTCGACGAACACCACCGTCGCGAGCCCGAGTGCCGCGGCGTGACAGATATAGCCGCCGAAGTCGGAGAGCAGGCCGAGCAGCCACCGCGGTCGCTTGACCAATCGCAGCAGCAAAGTCGGTCGCATCGCAAACTCGTCGGGCACCTGCTCCGCCTCGAGCAGCTCCAGCACGTTGCTGATCGCGTAGAACAAAGCGGTTGCGAGCGCGAGCACGGTCGCGATTGCGACTCGGGAGGACACGAGGGTCAGTCTGCGACAGTCTCGACGCGCTTGTCGACGAAGAGGATCGGCACTCCCGAGATCACGAGAGCAAACCTAGTGAGCCGAGCCGGTGTGAACGCGCCTCGGAGAGTGACCGGAGGGACCGGTCGAAACGGCCGAGCGGCCGACCCTCTGCGGTCGGACCGAGGTCAGTCCGTGGGGTCGACCGTGTCCTCGGAGTGCCGACGCTCCACCGGCTTGCCCGGTGGCGACACGCGATCTTCGGTGCGGGCATCGGACTGCGCGAGGATCTCCTCCGCCTGCGCGGCAGGATCGTCGCTGCCGACACTCTTCTCCTCGGCCGAGAGACTCTCGGCTCG
>DATCCI010000091.1:0-3620 GCA_036511415.1 Acidimicrobiia bacterium | reverse complement strand
TCGCGAGCCTCGGTGCCCTCGCCCGCTCGTACGTCACCGGCGTGCCGTGCACCGTGCACGACGCCTTCGATCTCGAGCGGGTGGCGCGATCACCGCGCGACGAGGGAACGACGATCGTGTCGCTCGTGCCCACCGCGATGCGGCGCCTGCTCGACGCGGGGGCGCCGTTGCACGAGTTCCGCATCGTGATCAGCGGCGGCGCGCCGTGCCCGCCCGCCCTGCGCGCGCGGGCCGAGCGCGCCGGCGTCGCCGTGGTCGACGCCTACGGCCTCTCGGAGACGTGGGGCGGCTTCGCGCTCGACGGAGAGCCGATCGCGGGCGCCGAGGTGCGCGTCGGCGCCGCGCGCGGCGAGGTCCTGGTGCGGGGGGAGATGGTGATGCGCGGCTACCGGCTCGACCCGATTCGCTCCGCCGAGGCCCTCGACGGCGACGGCTGGCTGCACACCGGCGACATCGGCGCGATCGACGCCGCCGGGCGCGTGCACGTCATGGATCGGTTGAAGGATCTCGTCATCACCGGCGGCGTCAACGTGAGCCCGACCGAGGTCGAGGCCGTGCTCGCGCACCACCCCGACGTCCACGACGTGTGCGTCGTCGGCGTCCCCGACGACGAGTGGGGCGAGCTCGTGGTGGCGTTCGTGGTGCCCCGCGCCGGTGCCCGTCCGCCGTCGGTCGAAGCGCTGCGCGCGTTCGGACGGGAGATGCTGAGCGGGCCCAAGCTGCCCCGCGCCGCGCTCGCCGTCGACGCGATCCCGCGCACGGCGAGCGGCAAACCGCTGCGCCGCCTGCTGCGGGAGTCGACTGCTACGGGAGACGCCGCAGGCACGTGATCGTGCCCAGGAATTGCAGGACGCGCGTCGAGTTGTCCCCGAAGAGCGGGGCAGTCGACGCGAGCAGCCAGTCGCGTATCTCCGAGCGCGGCGTTCCCCGTTCGGCGGCGGCGACGCAGTGGCTGACCGTGAGCTGGTAGTCGGCGAACACGTCGGGCGTCATCTCGATCGGGTCCTCGAACAGCTCGCTCCCGAGCAGCTCGAAGCCGGCCGGCGTCTCCGCACGCGGGTCGCCGACCTGCGGGTTCCGCGGCGGGAGCGGGTAGCGACGGAACAGCTCGCCGACCCAGGCGCGGAACCCGTGGACACCCGGCATGCGCATGAAGTAGTGGTCGTAGAGGCCGATCCAGCCACCGGGTCGCACGACGCGCCGCAGCTCTTCGTAGAAGGGCTCCTGGTCGAACCAGTGGATTCCCGACGAGCACGTCACCGCGTCGAATGCACTGTCCACGAAGGGGAGGCGTTCGGCGCGGCCGAGCATGTACGTCACGTTCGGCGCCGCGGGCGCGACGCGCATCATCTCGGGTGAGATGTCGACACCGGCGACCACGCCCGCGAAATCGGCGAGCGCGACCGTCGACATGCCCGTCCCGCACGCGACGTCGAGCGCACGTTCGACGTCGGCATCGACATCGGCATCGACATCAGCACGGGCATCGGCTGGGGCCTGGCTCTGGGCGAGCAGCGCGCGCAGCCGTGCCAACGAGCGCGGGTGGTGGTAGGGACGGCCGCGTGCGTAGAGCGCACCGACCTCGGCCGCCGCGAAGGGATTGTCAGGCGTCGTCGTCACGCAACGCCTCCTTCCAGGTACGGAACCGCGTGTGCACGCGCCCGTCCGGGCCGGCCCCCTCGCCGGAACCGTCGGGAAGGAGCCGGAACGTGAACCGGCGCGCGGGGTCGGCCGCGTCGATCGCCATGTACCGCGCATCGGCCCGGACGGCCGGCCCCGCGCGCCACAGCAGGTAGCGATGAATCCGGCGCTTGTACGCGACGAGCTCGGTGCCGAGATCGGCGCCGAGCGACCGCAGCTCGGCCGGCGCCTCGACCCACCGCGTCGCGGGGATCAGGAAGTCGCGCTGCGGCGTCGCGGGGAGCTCGTCGGTGTGCCAATCGCGCTCGGTCGGCGGCCGGTCTTCGGCAGGAGTGGGCATGTCGTGCCATGCTCCCACGCGTGACCGCTGTCGCCGACCTCTCCACCCCCGCGTTGGTGGTCGACACGGCCTCGCTGGCGCACAACCTCGACGCGATGAGCGCCGTGCTCCCGGGTGCGCGGCTCCGGCCGCACGTCAAGGCGCACAAGTGCACATCCCTGGCGCGCGAACAGGCGCGCCGGGGGCACACGCACTTCACGGGCGCGACTCCGAGGGAGATCGTCGGCCTGGCCCGGGCCGGTCTCGGCGACGACCTCCTCCTCGCGAACGAATGCGTCGATCCGACGCGACTGCGCGCCCTCGCCGAGTGCCCCGGCCGGGTCACTGTGGCCGTCGACAGCGACGCGACCGTCGAAGCGGCCGCGGCAAACGGCATCCGCGAGGTGCTCGTCGACGTGAACGTCTTCCTTCCGCGCTGCGGATGCCCGCCCGACGACGCGGCCCGTCTCGCGGCTCGCGCTCGCGCCGCGGGACTCGAGGTGCGGGGCGTCATGGGTTACGAGGGACACGCGGTGCTGATCCCCGATCGGGCCGAGCGCGAGGCCAAGACCGTACAGGCGATGGAACGGTTGGCGCGCGTCGCGCAGTCCGTCGGCGGCGACGTCGTGTCGGCCGGCGGAACCGGCACCTACGACCTCAACTCCGCAGCCACCGAGATCCAGGCCGGCTCGTACGCGCTCATGGACGGTGAGTACGGCAGGCTCGGTCTCCCGTTCGTACGAGCGCTCGCGATCGCCGCTACCGTCGTCCACGTGAATGACCGCTGGTCGGTCGCCGACTGCGGGCTGAAGGCGATGGGCATGGATCACGGCAATCCCACCATCGACGATGCCGACGTGTTGTTCTGTTCGGACGAGCACGTCACGTTCACTCCGCACCTCCCGACGCGCGTCGGCGATCGGGTGCTGGTCTGGCCCGCGCACATCGATCCGACGGTCGCGTATCACGACTGCATGTACCTTGCGGACGGCTCCGGTGTGGACGCGCACATCGTCGACACTTGGCCGGTCGACCTGCGCGGTTGGAACGTGCCGGGCTAGAGCCCGACTCTGCGCCGCCGGCTACGGCAGTCCGAACGCGCGCAGTGTCCCGCCGGCATCCCCCACGTACACCACGCCGCCCACGATCGCGGGCGAGGAGTCCGCGTTGACGTCGGTGAGGAAGGAGAACAGCGGGTTGCAGGTGATCGGCGGGCTCGAACAGCCGACCTTCCCCGTAGCGTCGTACGCCTTGAGGAAGTCGTCGGAGGTCGCGAAGTACACGACGCCGTTCGCGACCGCCGGGGAAGCGGTGTCCGCGCCGCCGGTGCCCGCGAACTTGCCGAGGGGAGCGCACGTCTTGGGGGTCCCGGAGCAGCCCTTGACGCCGAGCGCATCGAACACGAACATCCCGACGCCCGAGCCGACGTAGACGAACTTGTCCGTCACCGCGGCCGACTCGTTCACGTTCTCGAACTGCCCGGTGCTCGCCGTCCACAGGGGCGAGCAGTGCTTCGGCGTCCCGGAGCAACCGCTGCTCCCGGCCGCGTCGAAGGCATAGAGCTTTCCGTCGCCGGTGTCACCCACGTACACCACGCCGTTCGCGACGGCCGGCGACGACACCACTCCCCCCGTCGTCGCCGCGCTCCACAACGGCGAGC